>CALBLM010000306.1 GCA_937895695.1 uncultured Megasphaera sp. | reverse complement strand
CCGCAATGACCTAGCAATTTATCTAGACGTATTGTTTTAGCCATCATATCACCTCATAAGCTCGGCATATCCCATTGCGCTTGATATCCCGTCATTCCTTCTAAATGCTGCGTACAGTTCATCAATGTCATGACATTTTTTTCGCCATAATACTCAATAATATTAAATGCCGTATTATATTGCTGAAAACACCAAATCCGCTTCATCTCTAATCCCAACAAACCAAACAGCAAACAGCGTATGGCCGCTCCATGTGATGCAATCAATACTGTATCCCCATCCGTATGATGACGTAAAATGTCTTTGGTTTTCGCCGTTATTCGCTGTTCTACTTCTAAAAATGATTCACCCCCATGGGCGGGAAGCCTGCCATCTGAATCGTAAAAAGCTTCTATTTCCCCAGGCCATTGTGTTGTAATTTCTTTATACGTATGTCCTTCCCAGACACCAAAATTAATTTCCCGCAATGCATCATACGATTGTACGGTCAGGCCATGGGGCTTGGCAATAATTTCTGCCGTCCGTCTAGCTCGCTGCAAGGTACTGCTGTATATGCCGTCAAAATGAACATGACGTAAAAAATGGCTTAAACACGTTGCCTGCGCAATACCGCGTTTATTCAGCGGCACATCCGTTGAACCTTGATACCATTGCTGGACATTTCCATCCGTTTCGCCATGGCGAACTAAATATAATTTTATCATACTGTAATCCTCCTGTAGGAAACTGCTGTTATCTATTCAAGCGATACCGTCATGCGTATCTTTGCCTATTATAACGAAAATCCCCCTATATGAACAGATGCCATAGAAAGAATGCACGTAAGTCCCAATAAAATCAGCTCACAGCCTTCCAATACAGCACCATACGTATCACCAGTAACGCCGCCAAGCACGTTTGTCAGCCAGTGATTGACCAACAGTGCCGTCAACATCGCCGCACCCAAAAGAAATATATATAAAAATCCTCCGTATATCGCCGGCAACAGAGCCAAAATAAATGCACCTTTCAGGGTGTACGTCGGCGCATATTGTCGAAAGGCTTTGCCTAATCCTTGCGCACGGGCATAGGGAAATTGAAAAATACTAATCAGTGTACCAAACCGTGCAGCTGCCGGAATGCCTGTCAGTGCAGCCAATGCCATATCGGCAGAACAATGAGCTAAAAAACAAATTTTCAAGGATGCCAAAACGAAAAATGCCATTACGCCATTAGCTCCTACACAGCTATCTTTTAAAATTTCCAGCATTCGTTCCCGGCTTCTGCCAGAAAATACGCCATCGGCAGTATCCATAAATCCATCGGCATGCAAACCGCCTGTAATAAAAAACCAACTCAGTACAACCAGTAAGGAACGATAGGGCTCTTCAAATATATAGCTGCATCCTGCATATATGACAGCTAATAAGATGCCTATAATCCATCCCACTAACGGAAAAAACAACACAGCACGACCAAAATCTTCATTCGTCCAAACCGTTTGTTTGACAAGCTGAATACGCGATAAAAACTGCAGGGCAATAAAAAATGACTTCATACTGTTCCTCCTAGTTGAACTTGTCTGCTTTTTAATTCGATAGTGATGCCGCAAATCGTGGCATATACTTGCTCTGCTTGCGCTGCTGCTTTTTGATTAATGGCGCCAATCAAATCTCGATACAGTCGGCTTATTCGTCCCATTGGCACAATACTGCAGCCTACTTCATTCGTAACAAATACCACAGTCTTTCCCGGCGATTCATGAATATATTGACAGGTCTGCTCCATTTCCTGTAATGCTTTTTCTATGATAACTGCGTCTGCTTCTTGTTCATGGGCAAATAAAAAATTAGAAAAATACATCGTCAAGCAATCAATAAGTACAACATCTGCATCTTGTAAAATTTGTTTTATATTGTCCACCATCCCATAAGGCATTTCAATCGTCTGCCAACTGCTCGGTCTTCTTTTCTTGTGTACGGCAATGCGTGCTTTCATTTCTTCATCCAGTGCCTGCGCCGTTGCCACATATACCTTCCGTCCCACACAATGTTGGACATAGGTCTCTGCAAAGACACTTTTACCACTTTTGGCTCCACCCGTTACGACTATACATTTTCCCTGCATATTCTCATGCCTCCTAAAAAATATAGTTTATTATATCATAAAAAATCCACCTAATGCGTTTATGCACCAGGTGGATATAAGGATGATTTATTTTCGTATTTCCGTATATAAGTGGAACAATTCTGGCAAAATAATTTTTTCCATTCCTACTTTAATCAACTGTGGCAATCCGGGCAAACAAAATACCAAACATTGATGAATAATGCCTGCTACCGAACGATAGGCCAATGCCTGTACACCGCAGACACGACGATACGCAAAATACGTCATCATCGAAGAAAATCCTTCAATTTCCTTTTCAAACTGCGGTACAATCGTTTCTAATGTCACATCTCGTTTAGGAAGCCCCGTGCCGCCACTCGTAATAATTACATCCACACTGCATACCCATTCATGGATATGTCGATTAATTTCATCCGTATCGTCTTTCACGATCGCATAATCGACTACTTGATGTCCACTATTGGCTAATGCAGATTGAATCATTAATCCGTTTGTGTCATCCGAAAAAGAGCGGCTGTTACTGATTGTCAAAATAGCTGCCCGTAATGGATGTTCTTCTGTTGTTTTACCCACAATATTACCTCCTTATGCATACTGGAATGCATATTCTTCCTGACATTTTACTATCTAAAAGTATATATTCGACTTGACTGTCCTGAATTCCTACTTGCATTTTATAGAATTTACTAAATGATACATCTCAATTTATCATAAAGGACCCGACAGGTGTTGTAAAATTTCTCCATTCCCGTATAATATAAAAGGTATTTAATAATGTAGTGTATATTCTTTGAATAATTTAAATGCATTAAGTAAAAGCGGCATCTTGAAAGGAGATTATAGTATGTTACGAAAAATTACAACGTTATTGGCCATGCTTACGTTTCTGGGATCCATGCTGGCTTCGGCTATGTTTTTTGACGATAATTCTCGATATGTTCAAGTCGACCGTGATGATACGACAGAATCATATATTGACATGAATTCCATTCAAAATATTCGATACGATCCGCCATATTACATGATTCGCGCTACAGTCATCACGTATGATTATACGACAAATATTGCCACAGGATACGAAAACAATTATTTCTACAACTTCAAAAGGCAAACGATAAAAGCACAGACGATTGCTACCTGTGTTTACGACGGATACGGTGTTCCTTCACCATTTATGCCTATTGCAAATCCAACTGTAAGCCCTGCAGACCCCGTAAACAGTATTGCTGCAGACAATGCTTTCTTTAGCTGTTACAATATTAAATTTTATCATACATCCACCAATTAACAGCACCATTATTCTAACACAAAGGATTTGATACTTATGGATTCATTACTTCACATTGGCGGTACGCTTGTCACGCTATTATTTTTAGGAGCTGTTATCTATTCGCTTACTACATCGTATCGCAAACGGCAGAAAAAAGCGCAACACCAAAAAGACTTGGCAACGAAAAAACACATTCCAATCAAAAACTTGCACCAATACGACATTACTCCTAAAAATGGCTATTATACCTACCCCCTTCCTGCGGGAAAAGAACTGCGTCGCTACCCTCAAACATTTACAACCCTATCTATTACACTCGCTAATAAACAGCCCTATTCGATTTGTTTAATCGGCTTTGCAGAGTTTGAAAAAGGAGAATTGAAAGATACCCATTATTTTTACGTTCGTCCGCCAGAACCTATTTATACGGTTCCGGGACATCCGGAATTAACGTGGGATATTCTCCGTAAAGCCGATGAATTTGGAGAATATTGGAATGACGGCATGAAAGACTATTTCACAACGCATACGATAGTAGCGCATCATGCTTCGTATGTACTAGGATGCATTGCCCATGCCCTAAAAATATACGGTATGGATATGCCGCCGATTCACTTTATTGATACGCTGGAAACAGCAAAAAAATTATATCATTTTTCATCCAATCAACTACCTGCGGTTTGTCAGGAAATGGGCATTGATATGGATAAAACCAATACGTTAAGCATGGCTATCGCAACAGGTCAATTTCTGATGCAGGCCAAACAAGAATATCCTATGTATATCCCCACTATTCACTATATCTATGCAGACCCTTCGCAAGATCAACAACTGGCAAGTATTATCGCTGCTGCAGAACGCGAAGAATGCACACCGGAAGAACTGTTTGCTCCCCAATCAGTAAATCAAGATATGTTACAAACGCTGTTGGCTAAAAAATATATTGAACCGGGAAAAGAACAGGGTACGTATTACGCAACCAATGAAGGATTGGATTTTTCCGAATCTATCCCTTAATTTCTAAAGAGGACATTGTTACAATTTTATTACAATGTCCTCTTTTTGCTAGATATGTGAGATATGATTTGCTATACTTGTTATAAAATAATGCTACGAATAAAAGGAGGATGCTTTAGATGACAAAAAGAATATCCATACTGGTCATCCTTGCAGCATTTAGTATGACCGTCGCCATTTCAGCAAATTCACCGGGTACCATAACGGATACAGCTAATCAGTCATTAACTACGCAGCAGTCCGTTCGGCATGACATGACAAATTATGTACTCACTGATAGCTCTTCCTACATCACACCCCAAACGTTAGTAGTAAATGGGAAAAAGTTAGATGTACATCCCCTTCAAATTAATCATTGTCTTCTGGTACCAGCTCGTGCCGTAAGCGATGCACTCGGATTTACAACAACTTGGCATGCTGATGAGCAATCTGTAACAATTATTGGTTCCTCAATGAAAACGACACAATATTTAGGCGTAGATTTTTCTAATGCTGTCACAACGATTTCCGGAGCAGATGGTATGACTTCGCCCACTTCATTCGGAGCTCCCCCTGTATTAGTCAATAATACTGCCTATGTTCCTGTGGAAATTTTTAAAATAATTCAAGGAAATGACCCCAGTACCTTAACCATTACAGATACGATGATTGAATTAAAAAAAAGATAAGTAACGAGTAATATTCCATATAAGACATCTAAAATTAAGAATAGTTCTTTCATCAAACCAGTCAAAAATATCTTTTCGTCTTTTTTTCATATACATTGACAATATGGAAAAATGATGGTAATATTTTGATGTTGCATGTATTTAAAAAATTATAATATGAGGTGATGTATCAATGGCAACGAGGAGAGAAGCACGTTTTAAGGAATGTCGCCGGTTCGGACTCAATGTGTACGGACATCCTAAGGCATTAAAACGTGTGAAAAAAGAACAACGTCAGAAGAAAATGTCTGAATATGGCACACAGTTATTGGAAAAACAGAAACTTCGCGCATACTACAATTTGCTCGAACGTCAGTTTGTCCGTTATTATGATAAAGCCAAAAAGATGGACGGCGTAACTGGTCAGAACATGTTAAAATTGTTGGAATGCCGCTTGGATAACTTAGTATATCGTATCGGTTTTGCAAGCTCCATTCGCCAGGCTCGTCAGATGGTTAACCATGGCCACATCTTGGTAAATGGCAAACGTTGCGACATTCCGTCTGCACACGTAAAAGTTGGTTCCGTTATCGCTTTGAAAGAAGCTTCCCGTTCCAACGAAATGTATAAAAAATCCTTCCAGGAATTAAAAACATTCGATGTTCCGTATATCGAAAAGAATTTCGACGGCTTTGAAGGCACGCTTACACGTATGCCTGAACGTGATGAAATTCCAGTAGAAATCAACGAAACACTTATCGTCGAATTGTACTCTAAATAATATTGGAATTCCAAAGAACGTCCTTTATGGGGCGTTCTTTTTTTATCTCTTTTTCAGATACTAAAAAAGGATGCCTGTATACGGCATCCTTCTCGTATGAAATGAAAGTTATTTATTTTCAAAATCAATAACTTTTCCCGGATTCAGAATCCAATTCGGGTCGATTGCTTTTTTAATCGTTTTCATTAATTCCAATTCAACAGGATCGGTGTATTTTTCCATATATGCCAAACGTTTCAAACCAATCCCGTGTTCACCTGAAAGACGTCCGCCTAATCCATATACATATTTATAGGCTGTTGCACGGAATTCTTTTAACTGCTTATTCCATTCTTCATCGCTCATATCACATTTTAAAATCTGGAAATGCAAATTGCCGTCACCAGCATGAGCCAAGCAGAACAGACGGAAATCATATTTTTTGCTTTCTTTTACCAACGTTTGAATGCAGTCAGCAATCTTCGTTACAGGTACAACCAAATCTTCTGATGTCGCTACTTTAGAAAAGACACGCGTACTTTCCAAGCAATTACGACGAACTTTCCAAACACGGTCATCGGCTTCTACGATATCCGTAGCCCCACATTCTTCACAAATAGCTGCCAATTTTTCCATTTTTTCATCCAATTCATTTTCATTAAATGTTTCAATGGAAATGATATCATAGCAGCCATCTTCATAATGCGGTAACCGCAGTTCACTATAATCGCTGGCACTGCGTACAAAATTATTGTCCATAAATTCAACAGATGTCGGATTCAGACCAGCTTTAACTAATTTGGGTACTAAGGCCGTTGCTTTTGCTAAATCCGTAAACACTGCCAAAACATCCAAACGATACGGGCACAGCGGAACCAATTTCAGTGTAGCCTTAGTAATAATCCCCAACGTACCTTCAGAGCCAATAATCAACTGGTCTAAGCAAAATCCGGTAGAACATTTTTTCAATGTCGCTCCTAAATGAGCAATTTTACCACTCGGAAGTACGGCTTCAATCGAATAAACCTGGTGGCGTGTTGTACCGTAACGAACGGCTTTATTACCGCCAGCATTGGTTGCCAAATTGCCACCAATCAAGCAGCTATCCGAACTGCACGGATCACCGGCATACATCAATCCTTTAGAATTTGCTAGATTTTGGATATCAATAGTACGGACGCCCGCTTCGACGGTCATATACATGCCATCTTCATTTAATTCCAAAATCTTATTCATTCGTTCCATCAAAACGACAATGCCTTCATAGGCAGGAACGGCACCGCAGCTAACACTTGTTCCGGCACTGCGCGGCGTAACCGGTACATGATATTGATTCGCCAATTTCATAATGGCCGATACTTCTTCTGTACAGCCCGGCAATACGACAACTTCCGGCGTATGCCAAAACGAAGGGGCCAAACTTTCATCGGATTTATATACATCTAATACATCGGCATCAGTCTTTACATATTTATCGCCAACAATGTTTTTTAATGCTTCTACCACTTCATCTGTGACTTTATTATATGGTTTCATCATAAAATCTCCTTACTTATCGCAACGCATGTTTCTACTAGTGCAACACTTTGGGTTGCAATGTGTTTATTATAGTACAAATTTGAAAATTTGTCTTCCTATCTTCTTAAAGATTTTTATTTTACAATGTCTAAAAATGTATAATTTGTCATATAAATAAACGGGTAAAACGTATAAATAAAGAGAATATACGTTTTATCCGTCCTATTTTTCTTTTAATTATTGATATATTTTTATTTTAATACAGGAAATATTGCCGCTGCATGACCCATAACAGTAACCTTATAGTCCGTTTTGCCTTCCTTAACGAGTTCAGCTTGGGCCATTTGCCATGCTTCTTCCAACGTAGCTGCTGGAATTTGTCCGCTCTGCCGAATAATGTCAAAGTTTTCTGGACGCGTAACGATGTAAACCTGTTTCATCGCATTAATGATGCAGTGCGTTTTAAAAGCAACAAATGCTGGGATAGAAAAATCAGCACGCAAATCTTTTTCAAAGGCATCCATATCGCTGCGGAAAAACCAATCTGTAAAAATAGCCGGTTCTTTTATATCTGGGCAATCTAGCGTAAAAATCATTATGCCGCCGGGCTTAGTAGCAAAAACGGCATTCATATGTGCTTTCGTACTTTGATACAAATTCATATCCTTGGGATAGCCGCCGGCAGATCCAATGGTTACATCCGCTTGTTCTTGAATCGGTACACTGGCAATGCGCAACAAATCGTCACATCCTTTTTTCCACGCTTCATACCAATGGCCGCCAACTACTTCATATAAATCACCGTCTGCCGTAAAAACAGTATTTACTAGAAAAGCCGGATTAAGAAATGCTGTAGCCTGACGCATATCATCGTGCAGTGGATTATGTTCCAGCAAACTCGTTTCGCACAACGGATTGCAGCCGCCGCCAACTTCATCCGTTAAAGCCAATGCATGATTACGCATAATGGTTTCATAACTGGCAATACCAGGAAGGACACTCTTACGTCCACCACCAAATCCAGCCATGGGATGAAAAGATACAGCCCCTGTCAAAATAACTTTATCAGCTTCTACAGCACGGCGATTCAAAAAAATGTCATTCCCATACGTTGTCGTGCCGACTTTTACTAAATGATCCCTATCCCGACAATCATGATTTACAATACGAAGGCGTTGAACCATTTCTTTACCGCATACAATAGCATCTTCTTCCGGTGTATGAGACCGATGTGTCCCTTGTGCCGTAATAACCGTGATTTGATCGTCCGATACACCTATAGTATGTAATTCTTCTACAATTATCGGCAGCATCTGTGCCGTATGGACAATTCGCGTAATATCACTGACAATAATAGCCACTGTATCCGTCGGCTGTACTACGTCGCGCAGGGGCGCACTGCCCACAGGATGCCGCAATGCCTGGCGTACGGCTTCAGCTTCGTCCGTTACCGTTTCCACCTGGTTGCCATGTAAATCATATAACACATGAGATTCGTCTAAAGTAACTGTCTGATTCCCTTTACCGCAAGGGAGAGAAAAGGTTTTCATGTTTTACTCCTAACCATATTATATATCAATAAATAAATTCCATCGTCCCATGTATAATGCCACCAATGTTCGTACAAACAACATCGCAAACAATACAAGTGTCACCATACATAAGAAATTTTCAAAATCATCCATATGATTCACTTTGTGTCGAATTTGTCCTAAAACGTGAGAAATAGGCAACATGCCAATTCACCTTCTCTTTTTACAACTTACTCGCCAATATGGTGTTCCGGAAATAGTTCATGAATTTGCCGTGCCGATTCTTCATCTTTTTGAATCCCCTTTAGTAAGGTCTTTTCAGAATTTTCCATATGTTTTTTAGCTACTTTTCGAGCCAGGGCACTATTATGCTGTGCAATATTTTCTACCATTTGACGATGTTCTTCCCAGGTAGCTGCCAATCGTCCCGGATAATGCATGGAAATAGAACGGAAACGAAGCATTTGTTCCCGCAAATTGTGAAGAATATCTACTAACCGCTGATTCCGGCTAGCATGGTATAAGATATCATGAAAACGAACATCAGCATCTACGATTTTATCAAATTTATCGTTAGCCATGTAGTCATTAATTTCTACTAAAATCCGTTCCAGCCCTTCTAATTCATCCGGCGTAATTCGTTCTGCCGCAAGACCGGCAGCCAACTCTTCCAAGGCTCCCCGAATTTCAAAAACCTGGGAAATATCTTTAAGGGATATATCTGCTACATACGTGCCGCGTCGCGGTACCATCACGACAAAGCCTTCCAATTCTAGTTTACGGATAGCTTCCCGTATGGGCGTACGGCTAACACCTAATTCATCAGCCAGCTGAATTTCCATCAGCCGTTCACCTGGTTTTAATACCCCATCTTTGATAGCTTGCCGTAATGCTTCACTAACCACATCCCGCAACGGCTTATACGCATCCAATTGAATCGGTTCTAATTTATATTTTTTGTTTTTCATAGATTCTTCATTCACTCCTGACAAGTCTGCTTATATATACATCCACAGGCTGATTACTTGCCGCAGCCCGTATGGCATCATATAAAATACGTCCTTTTTGTTGAGGCGGTACAAGGGCAAATACCGTGGGACCGCTGCCAGCCATTAACGGCCGTAGTCCCTGTTTTTGTAAAAGCTTTTGGCATAATGCAATGAGCGGTACATCCGGAATAACGAGCTGTTCGAAGGTATTTCCCATACATGCTGTCAGCATGTCAAACTGCTGTTGCTGTACAGCCCGTGCCACGTTGTCTACTGCCACAGGTTGTATCGTTTCCGTTTGATCAAACAACCCATACGCCCGTTTCGTATATACAGGAACCTGGGGATGCACAATCAGTACTTCCCAATCCGGAAGGGATGGCAACGGTTCTAATTGATCGCCAATGCCTCTGCCTCGCTGACTGCCGCCACGAATACAAAAAGGAACATCTGCTCCTAATGATACACCTATCTGGCACAGTTGCGAATAGGATAAGCCCAAATTCCATAGTCGATTCAGTCCCCGCAGCACAGCGGCACAATCGGTACTACCTCCTGCCAATCCGGCAGCAATAGGAATTTTTTTATCGATATGCACATGCGCATGCCGACCATGGCTATACGGCTGCAATGCGGCAAACGCCTTATATGCCAAATTAGACGAATCACAGGCCAGTGCCGGCTCTGAACATGTCAACTTCCATTCATCAGCTTCTTCCACTTGAATGACATCATGTAATGCAATAGAATGAAATACCGTATCAATATCATGATACCCATCATTTCGTTTGCTCGTTATCGCTAATGCCAAATTGATTTTTCCATAACCGAGTTCTTCTATCACATTACATCCCCACCCTAAATACAAAATATATGCTTTCATATTGAATTAAATTTTGCTTATGTTATAATGATGAAACAAATAGAATACAGCACAGCGTTTTGTAGGCTGTATATCTTGTTTTTTCGCACATAAACACCATTACACCAATTTAAATTATACCGTTTTTTCTTTTATTTTACAATTGTTTCTGTACACCGTAGGAGCAACGAACTATGAAATCAAATCAAAAAACAACCGTAAAAAAATTCTTCATCCCCTATATTGCATCGCTTATTGGCGGTCTGATTGTTGCAATTGGCATGAACGCATTTTTTGTTCCTCATCATTTACTGAGCAGTGGCATTAGCGGGGTTGCTATTATGTTTTATTTTGCAACGGGATTTCCTATTGGCATTGGTATTTTTATTCTAAATATTCCAATTATGATTGCTTGTTATAAATATATGGGACGCCAATATACTATTTTAAGTATTGTTGGCACCGTGTTATTTTCTTCCTTAGTAGATGCTACGGCATTCATGTCCAATTGGAATTTGATTAAAGATCCGATGATTTCCTGTATTATGGGCGGCTTAGTTTCTGGTCTGGGTTTTGGTATTTTATATAAATATAATGGGAACAGCGGTGGCCTCGACGTTGTAGGCGCCATTGTCAAAAAATACTATTCCCTAGAAATGGGAAATGTTGTCATGGTGTTAAACTCCATTATTTTAGCTGCCGCTGCCTATATGTTTTCATTAGAAATGGCTGTTTTAACCTTTATTGGTGCTTATATTACCGCCTTTATCACCAACAAAGTAGTTATTGGCTTAAAACAGCGTAAATCCGTATTTATCATTTCTAATCGTTCTGATGATATTGCCCATTTAATCATGCGATATGTAGGCCATGGGGCTACCTATTTTTATGGACAGGGTGCGTATACAATGCAGGATAAACGCATTATTTACGCGGCTATTAAATTGACTGAAATTGCCAAAGTAAAAGAAATCGTCAATAAAATTGACCCCGGCGCATTTATGATTATCAGCGATGCATCTGAAGTTGTCGGCCGCGGATTTACCGCTCCATCGGTTAAATATCATACCTATCCAGGCGATTCCTTAGCAATGCCCCATACACGCAAAACGATGCCTCCAGAAATGAAATAAACCGATTCCGGTAAGAGATTGGATGTCTTTACATTTCCTATTACAGCCCCCTTTTGGGGGCTTTTTCTGTATCATAATTTTTTATGTCATGCATTGCATTGACATGAACCTCTTTTCTACACTTGAACGAAGTGCTTGACACTGCCTTTACGGCACAAAAAATTCCCCTGTATAGGCATTCATCCAATACAGGGGAATCTAATGACGATGTAATTATGTTAGTGAAGGAAAATACTTTGACCAACGAAACATACCACGCCGGCTACGATAACAAAGAGAATGAAGTAACCAATTACATTCTTCATAATCGTACTAGGCAGAATGCTGTCACGCAATTCTTTTGCTTTGCCTTCGTCTACTTTGTTGGCACTAATATATGCTTCCAAAGCCGGAGCAACAGCACCTACACCAATGGCAATACTCTGGGGGGAGAACATTTTGCCAACGCCGGCACCACCGGAGTTGGTAGCTGCCAGCCACAAGGATAAGAGTCCGCTGTCATATGAAGTCATACCGGTTGCGGCCATTTGTGCGGCTGCTGCCGTTTGCAATGGCCCAAAAAGAACGTTAGCATTCGTACCGGAACCCGTAATAAATGCACCTAATGCACCAACAAGCGGCGCAAATGCAGGATAGAACGAACCAGTTGCTGCAACAAGCGCATTAGCAATCGTAGCGGTCATGCCGCTGTATGTCATCAATTTAGCCGTAACAACAACGGCAATAATAGTGATGTACGTAAATTTCAAGCCTTTGAAGGTATTGCCCAATACACCCAGCATTTCGCCTAATCCTGTTTTTTGAACGGCACCACCAATAAATGCAGAGAGGAAAATCATAATACCCGGCGTTGCAATCCAAACAAAGGTGTACGGTTTTGCTCCTTCACCCATATAAATGGGGACAGATGTTTTAATAGATGCCAGCGGTCCATTAATAGCCGGAATCAGTTTAGACGTAAGAATTAACAATACGAAAATCAAGATGAACGGCATCATCGCTGTAATAGCTTCGCCCATCGGCACATTACGGACTTCAGCTTCAACGTTGTATTCCGGATCATTAGTCGGGAATACTTTTGCACATACAGCAATGGCACCCATGATAATGATAGACGGAACAATAACGGACAATTCCGGTCCCATCGCCATGTTAATACCTAATTCCGGTAACGATAAGGCTAAGCCAGAAATCAACGTAGGAATAAATACGCCTTTCAGCGCTTTCGGACCACCACCCATAATCATAACAACGAAGAATGGGGTAACTGTGTTCAAAATAAATAACTGAATGGCAATGAACTGACCTAACTGTACCGAATCTAACCCGGTCAAGGAAGCCAATGTTGTTGTTGGAATCGCAATGGAACCAAATGTCGTCGGTACAGAATTGGCAACTAAACAAGCTAAAATGGATTTTAATGGGTGGAAACCAAGGCCAACCATCATCGCCGCCGGAATCGCGACGGCCGTACCAAAACCAGCCATTCCTTCCATAAATGCGCCAAATCCCCAAGCCAGGAGCAAGGACAAAATACGCATATCCGAACTTACAGAAGTTAAAATCGTTTTGATCGTTTCCATCGCTTTGGTATGCACTACCAAGTTATACGTAAAAATAGCTGATGTAATAACCAGCAAAATTGGCCAAATCGCTAACGCAACGCCTTCCAATGCCCCAGAGAGCATAATACCCGATTCTTTGCCAAATGGAACAACAGCAACAATAAATGAAATAATAGCTGCAATCAAGCAGGCTTTCCAAGCCGGCACTTTTAAAATTGCCAATCCAACAATTAACCAAAGGAGCGGCAATACTGCAAGTAATACGTCCATAATCTACATTCACCCTTTCTGTCTACCATAAATACCTTTTTGCATACATACCACGATCCATATCCCTTATCTGCACGAAAGAGACGTTTCATTTATACTCCTTTCTTTAATTTAGTAGTGTAAAGAACAACCTTTGTTATTATTATAATGCATTTTACGAATAAAGCAATATTCTATTCAATTATTGCAATAATGTTTTTTATCCATTCTTTTTTCGCATTTTACATACAATTTATGCTTAAATGTTTAGATATTTGCTCAATATTATTGATATTACATCAGCATGTATTAAAATAATCACAATCTATGCTATCCTATTTTCTTATTTTTTCATAATATACTATCCTATATATTATGAATATATCGTATTTATGAATAAATAAATGTATATATGCATTTTATTTTATGCTTTTATATTATAGAAATTGAGCTCATACAAACCTAAAAAATATGGTATAATAAATGCAATCCGGAAGTTCTTTCAAAACATACGGAAATGAATCTACAAGGAGGATATCTCAATGGCAGTAATTACAAAAGATACGGGTATTATTGCAGCTGTTCAAAAATATCCGCAGATCATCGAAATTTTCCAGCAGTATGGTCTGGGCTGCGTAGGCTGCATGGCCGCTCATTTTGAAACAATCGGTGAAGGTGCCGGCGCACACGGCATTGATGTTGATGCATTAATTGCTGATATCAATGACTGCATTGCTGATAAAGAAGACTAATCGGACCTACTAAAAAATCTGTAAGAGACGGTATATACCATACTGTCTCTTACAGATTTTTTCTATATACCCATACGTAAAAACTATCTATACGATCAAAAAAATCGGACGCTGCAATGGTGCGTCCGATTTTTTTCTACAAGGCTTAGTGTCTATTTGTAGGCTCGATATTTATTTTACTTTTTCAAACCGATACGTTTGTTCTGCCCACGGATATTTTTCCTTGTCTACTTCACTCATAAAATCTTTCAAAGGACGAGCATAGGTTTTCATCGTATCTTCCAATGCTTTATAGATAACAAACTTTTCCCCTGTTTCTGTATGTTCTGCAATCGTAATAATTTGATAGGTTTTGTTTTTAAAATGATGCCAAATTTCATTTGCTTTCGGTAATTCTCTCATCGTCTGTTTCATCCTCCTAAAATAGTAATCTTGATATACAACTATCAACAATTGCTGTTGAATAACTGCCGATATTATACCACATCTTTTTTTAATGTCGTAGATATAAAACTATTTTTTTATTTCGATTGACTGCTCGTATCGCTATGAATGGATTTTCTCATTGCCGCAATCGATTGTTTAGCCTGCTCTATTTGAATGCATTTACATTCTTTTTCTGCTACATCGACGCCCAACCGCTGTTTCGCTTCTTTTTTTATATATTTATATAACCCACTAGGAAAATCCGGTACTGTCGTCGTAACACCGCGTGGAAAAACGGCTTCCCGTTCCAGCGTATATTTGTCAGGATATCGTCTTGTTGCTCGTGGATGATACATATCTACATACAAGTAATCGACAAATTTTCCGCTAACGTTTACTAATTCAAACTTATCAATGGCACCAATCCGTTGTATTTTATGAAAAAAAACCATCGATCCTGTATTTCGCAAGCGCAGCCGCGACAAATATGTCAATTCACCAAACGGGCCGTTCACAGGTATGGGATTGGTAATATCATGGCCAAAACGCCCGGACGCATTACGAATCATATCACAATCTTCTCCGGCCTCTATTTTTTCTTTTAATGATGCCGGCAACGTTTGATTTTGAAGAGACGCAGAGTTAAATAACTGCAGCGCATCGTCATACATTTTTTCACTGCGCGTTTGATTCATTTCTTTACTAAAAAAATTTTCAAATAATCCCATACGTCGTATCCTCCTAAAAGCAAATACAGCTTACTCATATGTATTATACCACAAAAAACAGCCTGACGACGAGGTGTAATCGTCAGGCTGTTTATGACTTGATATATACAAAGCGATGTTAAATATTAATTTCGTTTTTTTCGCGATACACAATCCATTCAGCAATATTGTTGGCATGGTCAGCCATTCGTTCAATATATTTGACAACCAGGACAAAGGCGATATAATCGCGGGAATTTTCAGGATGAGCCGTAATTTCTTTAGAAATAACTTCCATCATATGGTTAAATGACATATCGACAATATCATCTTTATCTTTCATCAGCTCTGCCTGGTCACTATCTTTGCCTTGATAAAAATCAAGTACGTCACTCACCATCGAAGACATGACGCCATACATTTCTTTCAATCCTTCCGGAATAGGTACATGATGATGCGTTTTTTCTAAATGCATGACATAATGGCATATATCTGCGCAATGATCAGCAATTCGTTCTAAGTCAGACAGAATTTTCAACGTAGCCATCAAACCGCGCCAATCCGAAGCAGCCGGACTTTGCAGCATACTGATATTTAAATCTTTGCGCATACATTCTTTGACAAGACTGTCAATTTCATCATCGCCTTTATAAACTGCATCAGCCAGTTCTATATCCATCGTTTCCAATGCTTTCCAAGCTTTTTCAATCGCTGCTTCTATTTTGATTCCCAAGGTCGTTACATCTTTATTGAGTTCT
>CALBLM010000305.1 GCA_937895695.1 uncultured Megasphaera sp. | reverse complement strand
GCGAAGACGCGGGCAAGAAAAGGCAATTTCTGCCTGCGGATATTTTTTCTGCAAATAATAGGCATGCATTCCTGTTGCCAATGCATCTTTACGGAAGTCATCCAATCCCAGCAAGGCAGCAAATCCTACGCCACGCATACCGCCTTTAAGAGCACGTTCCTGTGCATAAAAACGATATGGAAAAATCCGTTTATGTCCTGCCAAATGCAACGTTTCATATTTATCGGAATGATATGTTTCCTGGAATACCGTGACGTAATCAGCACCGCATTCATGTAAATACGCATAATCTTCGCTGTTCATGGGATATACTTCCAACCCAATAACCCGGAAATATTTTCTAGCAATTTTGCAGGCTTCGCCAATATATTCTACTGTCGATTTCTGCCGGCTTTCACCAGTCAAAATCAAAATTTCCTGCAGACCCGTTTTAGCGATTGCTTCCATTTCTTTATCAATTTCATCATATGTCAGTTGAGCTCGTTTAATATGATTATACCGGTTAAACCCGCAATAAATACAGAAGTTTTCACAATAGTTCGCAATATAAATCGGCGTAAATAGGCAGATAGAATTACCAAAATGTTTTTCTTTTTCCATTTTTGCCTGTTGAGCAATTTCTTCCAAGAATGGTAAAGCTGCCGGCGAAAGCAGAGCTCGAAAGTCTTCCGGTGTTTTGTGGTCATGCTGCAGGGCACGCCGTACGTCTTGAGCCGTATAGGAATCATAATCATATGTGTCCATATCGTGAATAACTTTGTCTAAGATATCGCTATCTAATACTTCCATATCCGGCATATATTTCATATGATCGGAGCGATTCTTTTTTTCCAAAAACTCTTTCGCTTCGGCACTAATGATACTCTCATTAACGTGTTCATCTTGACTCATAATACATTCCTCCTTAATCACGCAAATATCCTGTAAGCGGTGAAGAAGCGGCTCCTTTATCTTGAACACGCCCTAATTTTGCCGTATATGCTAAATGTCCAGCTTCAATAGCTAACTTAAATGCTTCAGCCATACGCGGTACATCGCCGGCCGTTGCAATGGCCGTATTAGCCATAATAGCTGCTGCACCCATTTCCATCGCTTCGCAAGCCTGGGATGGTCTGCCAATACCGGCATCTACAATAATCGGCAAATCCATTTCATCAATCAAAATTTGAATAAATTCCTTTGTGCAAAGGCCTTTATTCGTACCAATCGGTGCTCCCAACGGCATAATCGCTGCCGCTCCGGCATTGGCCAAATCACGAGCTACATTTAAATCCGGATACATATACGGCAAAACCGTAAAGCCTTCTTTAGCAAGAATTTCTGTTGCCTTAATCGTTTCGGCATTGTCAGGCAGCAAATATTTGCTGTCACGCATGATTTCAATTTTTACCAAATCACTATGGCATAATTCGCGGGATAAATGAGCAATGCGAACGGCTTCTTCTGCATTTCTTGCTCCTGATGTATTAGGCAGCAGCGTAACATGTTCCGGAATATAATCGAGAATATTTGCCATACCGCCATCATTGACACGGCGCAGTGCCAAGGTAACAATATCTGCCTGGGCATTTTCTACGGCTGCTTTAATTAACGTCAATGAATATTTTCCTGAACCTAAAATAAAACGGGATTGAAATTCATGGTTTCCTAATTTCCAAGTCATCATTATTCCTCTTTTCCTATATGTTCAATAATCAATTCGGCTGCCATATTGGCTTCGTGAGCTGCGCAAATGGCTACACGCGGTGCCATCAGCGATTTCGTATCGTTGCCGCTAATATTATCACCGCAAAGATAAAATTTAGGCAGTATTTGTCGGGTTGTGATGGCATTGCTTTGTCCATATCCGGCCATGCCATTTCCTGAAAGGAGCCACGTATCCGGCAAATATTCCAACACGGCATTGACTAGCATGGCTTTATTTTCCGGTACGTCAAAGGCTTCGCAAATAATATCAGCATCTGCAAATAAAGCCGGTACCTTATCTGCCGTAATTTTCAAGCAATCCATTGTAACGTGAATATACGGATTAATTTGCAAGATTTGTTCTTTCAGAGCTTCTGTCTTGTACTGTCCCAAATGACGAATGAAATAATGCTGTCTATTGAGATTTGTCAAATCTACGCGATCAAAATCAACGATATGCAACTGTCCAACACCAATCCGCGCTAAGGCAATCGCTATATTAGAGCCTAAACCGCCTAATCCTGCAATCGCCACCTTAGCCTTTGCCAGCTTATCCTGCACGGCTTTGCCATGGCGTTTGCATAGAGCTTCATATATTTCTTCTTGTGTCGGCATCATATATTAGCCTCCTCCTACAAACGATACAACCTCTAGGGTATCGCCATCTTCAATGTGTTGCGTACTATAGATACTTTTAGGAACAATACGTCCATTCTGTTCTACAGCAACACGAGTCAAGGTATGGTTTTGACTTTCCAAATATTGTTGTATAGTCATTGACTGTTCCCACTGCATGGTCTGACCGTTAATTTTAACCGTAATCATGATGCTCACACCTCCTATAAAAAAAAGAGTTCACAAAGGAACTACACCCGCGGTGGTGTACCCCTTCATGAACTCTCGCTCACTCACATGGTCATACTATATCATTACTATCTAATAAAAAACAGAGGCCGGATAACCGCCTCTGCTGATAGTCTGTACATATTATCCTACGTTGGCATTATCCAAATCAGGTTTTAGGTCGAAGCTATGAGCTTCCTCTCAGCCGATTTCATCAGCTCCCTGTTTATTTACTTGCTGTTAGTGTATCCCATTTTACATAGCTTGTCAAGAAATACGCATGCCGAAATTTTGGATTCCTATCAGCTATGTACTGTCTTTACGGTTATGAAATACGTAGTCAATATAAATTGTAATGCCAATGGTAATCCTTTTTCATCATCAATGTAAAAACAAGGATTATGATGTGGCGTCGGCGCATATTTTCCTGTGGGATCAGCCATTCCCAAATGGGCAAATCCAGCCGGTTTTTTTTGGCTATAGTAAGCAAAATCTTCGGCCCCTAGACTAGGCTGTTTTTGCACGACTGTCAATCCTACTTCACGAGCCGCTTCTTTCATGATATCTGCACACGTTTCATCCACATCCAAGGCAGGATACCCATAGACAAGATGCACGTCACATTGACATTGATGCGCTGCACTGATCGATTCAGCCAGCCTTTTTATTTCTATCATGACAAAATCCCGCACGTCAGTCTGCAAGCTGCGAATATTACCACCCATAACAACAGTTTCTGGCAATACATTGTCCACACCGGCAACACCACAAATCAAATTACTGACCGATACCGTGCAATTTGCCAAGGGATCGCATTTCAAAGCCGGAATCAGATTAATCGCACTAACTAATTCTGCAGCCGGAATAATCGGATTATTACATTGATGCGGCGAACCGCCATGACCGCCTTTGCCGGTAATCTTTAAATCATACGTGCCGACTGCGGCAGTACGGAATCCTGCTGAAATATCTGCTGTCCCTACTGTATCCATCGCCCCAACATGCCAGCCAAAAATATAATCCAGCCTATCCATCACCCCATCTTCAACAAGTCCTTTCGCACCACCTGGCAGATATTCTTCTGCTTGCTGAAAAATAAAATAAACCGTACCATGAATACATTCTTTATGTTGTGCCAATATTTCTGCCATAGCCATCAACACAGCCGTATGCGCATCATGTCCACAGGCATGCATGACACCGCAGTGTTGGCTTTTATAGGGCAAATCATTTTCTTCTGTAAGGCCTAAGGCATCAATATCTGCCCGAAATCCAATGGCCGGTCCTGGCTGTGTGCCTTTTAGATACCCTACCGTACTGTTGCCGTGAATGCCTTTGAGGATTGGAATCCCTGCCGCTTGTAAACGCTGTCTAATCCATGCCGCAGTTTGCCTTTCCTTAAACGATAGTTCCGGATGAGCGTGAAGGTACCGGCGGTTGTCGATGAGTTGGTGACCATAGTCCTCAACTAACTTTTTTATCATGTTATTCATCATCGCATCTTCTTTCATGGTTTTCCTTATGTACTAGTATTGTACGCAAACTTTTTCTGTGATGCAAGTAGGTCTTATATAAAAAGTAAGCTACTATACTGTATCGCTTCCATGCAGGCAACTCATACACCCATAGAAAAAATAACGGACGTTTCTGCTTTGAACCAGCCAAATTCACGGTCTAAAGAACATGAAAGATGGCCCAGGCATACATTGTCAAAACCCGTCTGTTTTAACAACCAGCCACCAACAAACTATCGCTTGTTGCTCCGCCGCCAAATGCGTTGGACTTCAGCTGCTTTGATTAGTTCTTCTCTAAAATCAGGATGCGCAATTTGAATAATGGCTTCGGCCCGCTGCCAAGTAGTCAGGCCGGACAAATTGGCAACGCCGTATTCCGTTACCATATATGGTGCCTGCGTCCGGGGCGTCGTAATAATATCCCCTTCTGTAAACTTAGGCAAAATGTGTGAATGACGGACGTCTTGTTTATCTACATGCATAGACGACATGGCCAAAAATGCTTTGCCATGTTCTGCCATATACGCACCTGTCACAAAGTCCAGTTGCCCTCCTGTGCCGCTGATTTGCCGTATACCTGCAGATTCAGAACAAACTTGTCCATATAAATCCATGACGATGCAACCATTAATCGAAACAAAGTCGTCTAATTGACGAATCGTTTCCGGATTATTCACATACTCCATCGGAGCTGACAAGATATCCTGATTATGGTCCAAAAATTTATACAACTCTTTTGAACCAAGACAAATGGAAAAGACACCTTTCCCTTTCTGCAATTTTTTCTTCTTATTCGTAATTTTTCCGGCTTTATATAAATCTAAATAGCCATCACTCATTAATTCCGTATGCATACCCAAGTCTTTTAAATCAGATTCGGCAATGAGTACACCCAGTGCATTGGGCATACCGCCAATACCAAGCTGTAGCGTCATGCCATTGTGAAGATAGGGGAAAATATTCTGTGCTATCTGCCGATCAATATCACTGGCTTCCCGATTGGGCACGGTACATAAGGACGCCTGACTTTCTACAACATAATCGACATCAGAGATATGAATATGATCATTTTCCATGCCATAAATAACTGGCATTTCTTTATTTACTTCTAAAATAATCGTATCTGCCGCATCCAACATAGCTTGCTGACAACAATTGGTCAGACCGTAATTAAAATTTCCCTGTGTATCCATCGGGGCTACCGTAACCATCGCCACATTAACCGGTGCATATCCGCGCGTATAGTACGTACTGCAGTTGCGGAAAATCATCGGTGAATGAAATGCTCGGCCTGTATCCAAATATTTTCGATCCAATCCGGAACAGTGCCATAAATTATACGTGAATGTTTTTCCTTTCAGATCTTGTTCCACAATTTGAACGGGTCGACAGGAAATGGCATTGCGTACATTAATATTCTGCAGATCATCACACCGTTTTGCTAAAGCCGCATCCAGTTCCGTAGGAAAAGAACAAGCTTGACTATAATCAACCCAATCGCCATCCCGCACAAGACGTACTGCCACTTCCGGTGTACACAATTTGGTTTGGTACTCATCATAAACAGTCATCATTAGCCCCTCTTTCTTCATATTATTTGTATTGTTCTATCAGTATTTTTAACGCTTCAAAAAAATCCTTTTATCATATCCGGCTCGACATAATACGATACACAAACATATCCCGGACAGTCAAAACTCTCAGCAGGTACAATCAGAAGATTTAATATTTTAGCCTTTTCAGAAAAATCCTGGGCATCTGCTTCCGGTGATTTGACAAAAAGATAAAACGCACCACTTGGATATACACAGTCATATCCCATTTCTTTGAGTCCATTATATAACAGTTTACGATTGTCATCATAGATATTCATATCCAATATTTTACCCAAACATAAAAAAATAAAAAAACATAACATATATTAATTAAAGCCTGCTGCACAATACAACAGGCTTTAATTAATATATGTTATCTTACCGCCTTCACAGATACAATACATTTCTTAGCTGCTTCTGTAATTTCTGCTGCTGTCTTTCCGCCGCCTGTCGGCATGAGCGGTGCCTGCGGAATCGGTCCGTGAATGGATTTAATGGCTTTCATTCCCAAAATTTCTCCCGGGAAAATTTTGATAACATCTGCACCGGCTTCTAATGCTTGCAACACACCGTTGAGCGTCATTGTTCCCGGCATAACGATATCGGCATACTGAGCGACATCGTTGATAACTCTAGCCATCGTTTCCCGGCAGGATTCAGAAAGGGCCAGCGGAATCCCTGTGACATGCATATGAATACG
>CALBLM010000304.1 GCA_937895695.1 uncultured Megasphaera sp. | reverse complement strand
AAGTTTGTAAAAACGAAAACATGCCGCCTGCAGCCAACAAACCAAACACAATGACATGGACTCCTATGGATATTATGGCAGCCATCCGTTTATCCCGTTCTTCCGGAATCACTGAGAACCCCCGCTTTCTGCGGCTAGTCCAAAACGGCTGATGCCGGCGCCTTTCATTTCATCCAACAACGCAATAACCTTACCGTAATCCAAGCCCTGATCAGCCCGCAATACGACAGAAAACTGTGGGTTACGCCGCTGTTCGGTCTGTGCTTTTTGAAGTAGTTCGTCTTTCGTAATTTCTTGATCTTCCAGCCACAACGATCCATCTTGTTTCATCGTCACCAAATAGGCTACCGTCGTCTGTGTTTCGGCATGAGATGCCTTAGGCAGATTGACGGAAACGGTCTTCATATCCACCATATACAACGTACTTATCATAAAAAAAACGAGCAAAAAAAACATAATGTCTATCATGGGGATAATCATGACTTCAGGCTTCGTAAAAGATCGTCTATCTCGCAGTCTCATCTACTCACCGCCCTATTTTTTTCGGCGTCATCCATTCCAACGCTGAAAAGCACAGTTCCATATCCGTAATGATGCGATCCAACCGCTGTGTAAAATAGGCATGTACAACGAGGGATACAATAGCCACGCACAAACCAAAGGCTGTTGCAATCAAAGCTTCCCCTACACCGCCCGTAATGGCTACAGCCTGTCCGGACTGGACATTAAAAATACTAAAAGACGTAATCATGCCGCTAATGGTCCCTAATAAGCCAAGAAGAGGCCCCATCGTCACAATGACACTCAAATAATACAGGCGATTGCGCAATTTTGCAATCAAAATACCTGATTGTATTTCTACAAAGGTCTGTATCGTATCTGGCTGTTCGCTCTGCAACGCATCGCGCAGAATCATAGCCAAACCGCCTGTACCACTTTCTGCCGTTTGCCGTGCTCTATCATATTGCTTGAGTTTCATATACGTATAAAACTGATTGGCAAAAGCTCGTCCCGAGTCCATGCGTGTATAAAACATAGACCGTTCTGCTCCAATATATACGACAAAAAAAGAACAAAGCAGTAAGACATACATGACGATGCCGCCCTTTTGAAACAAGTGCATTCCTTCTACAATAACATCCATAATTTCCTCCTTTGACAGCCTGTACGAAAAAAAGCCACAAGAATCCCTTGCGGCTGAATATTTCAAAAAAAGAATCTCCATTCCCATCGCTCGCAGGTCTATCGGTGATTATCCATCAGGCAGTTCTTCTGGCTCGGATTCATCGCTATATTGCGCCTTCCCATACCCGCATGAGGTACAGTGACATCATTGCAATACAGCTCCTCCCTACAGCGGCGGGACCGCGCCGGCTTGGTACCGGGCTTCTCTGTTAGGTCTTGCGACACCTGATGTATCTTAATGTAATTGTATAATTAGTATAGTATACTAATTATATGTACTATAGCATGTCCCTTACGGTCTGTCAATTTCTTCTTTCATCAACCAAGCCTTGAAAAGGATGTATTCCGTATACATCATACACTCCCGTATTATGCATGTTTCCACATGGGCAAATGCCATAAAAACCAACGATAAGCACCAGCAAGAACAACAGCTGTTACGCCCCAGCTCACAGGAAATACCATCATAAGACATGCAAAAGTTGGATCGCCTGTAAATATCGTATACACCCACGTAACCCGGGTACCGCAAATACCAAACAAGGTAATCACAGCGGGAATCAGCGAATTTCCATACCCGCGCATGGCACCGGAAATAATTTCGATGACCACTTCAACCAAACAAAAGGCCTGTATATAGAACAATCGTGTATATCCCAAGGAAAGAACTGTTGCATCCGTATTAAACAAAGACAATAACGGTACGGCAAAAACAATCGTCAACACCCCCCCAACGATGGCAACGCCACTGTCTATGGCCAGACAAAGCACAAACACCCGTTTGCATCGCGACAATAAACGGGCACCGTAATTTTGACTCGTAAAGGTCGTGCAGACCTGCCCAAAGGCATTGATAATAAAATACGTAAAAATTTCGACATTAAATGCTGCTGCAGATGCGGCCATTACATCGGGGCCCAAGCTGTTAATTGCCGATTGGATGCAAAGATTGGATAAACAAAAGACCATATTCTGCAATCCTGCCGGCAGACCGACTTTCAAAATCTGTACCAATAAGACCTTATCAATGGCAAATTCATGCAGACGCACGCGGATTTCCGTATGACTGCGACGTAAGAAATAAAACAACAATCCTGAACTAATCATATTCGCCACAATTGTCCCAATGGCAACGCCTTCGGCAGACATTCCTAGCTGTAAAATAAAAAATAGATTGAGACCCGCTTTGATGACACCACCGGTAATCAAACAATACAACGGCGTACGCGTATCGCCTTGGCTGCGAAAAATAGCCGATTCAAAATTATATAAAAAAATAACAGGCAATCCCAAAAAATAAATTCGTAAATACATTTCCGCCATATGGCGAATTTCCCCGGGTACGGCCAAAAAATCGAGCAGTGTATTCGTCACGGCTTCTCCCAAAAGTGTCATGCCGACACCGCATAACACAGCAACCAAAATAGCCGTGTGAACGCTTTTATGCACACTGGCCATGTCTTTTTTGCCAATAAAAGAGGCAATAATGACATTGGCTCCCAAGGAAATACCAATAAACAAACTCAATGTCGTTGCCAGTACAGAACTATTGCTGCCAACAGCAGCCATGGCTTCTTTGCCAACAAACTGTCCTAGCATGGCAATATCCAAGGCATTAAAGAATTGCTGCATCATACCGGTCAAGGCAAAGGGCAGGGCGACGATGAGAATTTTATCCCACAAAGACCCTTGGAGCATATTCATTTTCGTTGCTTGACTTGCCACCTAAACACCTTCCTTCTTATATGTCTTGATATAAAAAGCCACACACTTATCGTAATGACAACTGTGTGGCTCTCGTATCACCTATACGTCACACTACTGCGTATCGCATAGGTATCTGTCCATCTTGTTATTGTAAGTTCTTTGTCAACAACTGGTTGACGACGCCCGGGTTAGCCCGGCCTTTCGTTTCTTTCATGATTTGACCGACTAAGAAACCAATGGCTTTCTTCTTGCCGGCTTTGTAATCGGCAACAGACTGCGGATTAGCAGCAATAATTTTCTTAACCATATCTTCCAATGCGCCTGTGTCGGTAATCTGAACCAACCCTTGTTCTTTGACGACAACGTCGGCAGATTTACCGGTTTTCCACATTTCCGGCAATACCTTCTTGGCAATCTTACCGGAAATCGTACCTTTGGCAATT
>CALBLM010000303.1 GCA_937895695.1 uncultured Megasphaera sp. | reverse complement strand
GAGGTTGTTGAGTTCGTCAGCATATTCATCAGCTAATTTGTTGATGAGCGCGCGCTGTTCAACAGATGCTTTATCCATATGAGCCATGGCTTTTGCTACCATTTCAGCAGCTTCGTAACGGGTGATGTTACGGTTGCCCTGAAAATACTGGCCGTCAACACCCTGGATGATACCAGCGTCAGCGAGTTCTACTACGGATTTGTATGCCCAGCTGTCGGACGGTACATCAACGAACGGATTGGCTGCGAAAGCGCAAGTAGCACCTACAGCCATGGTTGCAACTAATGCTGTTAATACTTTTGTTTTCATTGTGAAATTACCCCTTTTCAAAAAATAAAAAACAACTCTAAAACGTCTTGCTTCGTTACAGTCGAGCGCATAAAGGGATTTCACAAGGGTTCATTGGCGAGTTGTCCTAGTTTCCTCTCTTTTACTTTCTCGTGTTCTCCTCTTTAGTTACTCTGTCAACAGTTTCTGCCTACGGGTACGCCATGAGCATACTGCCGTACCAAAACCTTACGTATATTATACAAGACCTTATCAGTCGTTCCCAATGCTTAAAAATATGGCAATCAATACATTATAAACATTGGAAAGGATTATACTCATTACCTTATAATAATAGTATCAAAATATAAGCTTAACTATACTATTTTTCTTATATATTCTCTCTAAGTCACTCATAATTGTATACATAACTGTTTTGGAGTGGCATAATTATAATACAGGTGATTGACGTGAAGCTGCATTCAGAAACACGGAAAGAAAAACGCATACAAGAACGAAAAAAAGAAATCCTACAAGTAGCTATGACACTGTATACAAACAAAAAAGCATCGGATATTACAATACAGGATATTGGCAAAGGCGTTTCTTTCAGCCGTGCATCTATTTATAACTATTTTGCGACGAAAGAATCTATTTTCCTTGCTTTCTTAACGCAAGAAGTAATAGCTTGGGATAAAGAACTTCGTCATGTCGAAGAATCGACAGCTATTCTATCGCGGAAGGATTTTTGTCAAGCTCTAGCCGCATCATTGCAACACCGTATAGCCATGCTGCGATTGTTGTCGTCCGATTGGCTAGGTCTACGGACAGGCAGTACGGAATCCGAGTTACTCCTATTTTACCATCACTGGAACATGGCTTGGGACAGCCTACGGCAATGTATGAATCGCTTCATGCCGTCGATGAGCAAAAAAAAGCAAGACGAGTGTATGACCTGTCTGACTGCTTACATCCATGGTTTATATCCCATCTATCTGATTTCCGGTACAGAGCATAATGCAATGAAAACAGCCCACATGATGCAACATCCCCTATCCATTTTTGATGCGGCATACCTGGGTATTGATAAAATTTTACCAAAGTAGGTGACGTTGTTTGGAATTACGAATGTTAAAGTATTTTTTGGCCGTTGCCGAAACAGGCAATATGACAAAAGCTGCTCAATATTTACACCTAACTCAACCGACTTTATCACGACAGATTATGCAGCTAGAAGAAGAACTCGGTGTATCTCTTCTCAATCGCAAAGAAAATTTGGCATTAACCGAACACGGCCGGATGATGAAAAAACGAGCTGAAGAAATTCTTTCCCTCGTAGACAAAACAAAAGAAGAATTTACGATGATGCTGCAAAAACTGTCCGGTACGATCCGTATTGGCTGCGGTGAATTTACGGCTGCCCTATCGCTTGCAAATATTCTAGCTGATTTTCAACACCATCATAACCATGTGTACATCGAAATGTATACAGCTGATCCCGATACATTGCTGCAAAAGCTAGGCCACAGCGAACTGGACATCGTTTGTTCACTACAACCGGCATCATTGCAAAACCTGCAAACCTTGCTTCTTCCTTGGCACGAACAAGTGGGTATCTTCACAGCAGCCAATGACATATTGGCACTACATCCCTCTATGACGGCTGCCGATTTAGCGACACGCCCTCTCGTCGGTCCGGCATCACAGTTAGAACAAGATGTAATTTTCAACTGGCTTCCCAAAAACAGCCAGCCCCTATCGTATATAGGCACGGGAAATACACTGCATACACGGATGTTGCTAGGGACAGATATGCAGCGTCTCATTTTTGCGTATAAACCACTGCAGCCTGCCATTTGCCATCCTTATCCGATGCAATGGAAACCGCTGTCGCCAACCTGTCAAATACCGCTCTATCTAATCTGGAAAAAAGACGATACCTTGGCCGATGTCGTTAAATCTTGTATTTCTTATGTAAAAGGCGCTATATCGAGTGATGTACTATAAGTGTTTCCTATACCTTCGCCGTAAGCAAGTATGACAAAAGGGGCAGTAACAAAATGAATTCAACGTTCTCATTTTGTTACTGCCCCTTTTGGTGCGATGTTTTTTTAGTTACCATGCAACACGTTCAGTACATGCCGCAATGTCGCCGCATCCAACTGTCCCGGTGCCGATGCCATCCCAACGGTACCAAACGTCATGGCCGAGCCAAATACTTCACCACTAATCCGGCTGACAACGCCAAGCTGCCCCATGGACATGGTAATGAGCGGTTCATCGGGATACAAGAATTTAATATGTTCCGTCGCCTGCAGCAGCGTCAAGACATCGCCGGCACACTGCGGCATGCATGCCAGTTTTGCTACATCTGCCCCACGTCGTTTCATTGCCAACAATCGCTGTTCGAGTTCTTTCAAGGGTGGCGTTTTTTGAAAATCATGACTGCTCATGACAATCGTCACGCCCTTTTCTTTCGCTAGCTGCATCACCGGTTCCATATCCTCTTGGCAACGGAAGTATTCTATATCCACTGCATCAATACATCCCGACGGAACAGCCTGCCGTAAAAGAGCTGCATAGGCGTCATCAGAAATCGCCGTTTCGCCGCCCTCGGCCTTGGTACGAAACGTAAACAACAAGGGACTATGGGGAAGCATCTGCCGTACTACCTGCAACGCTGCCATCGCTACCCCTTCTTGCAGAACATCACGCAAAAAATCAACACGAAATTCTACGACATCAAATTCTGCCTGTTGTATATTCCGACATGCTGCCTGCACTTCTTCAACTGTCCGCCCCACTAAAGGAACGCATATTTTGGGAATGTGATTATCTAATGGAACTGTACCTATATATATCATTACCTATCTCCCCTAGTTCTATCTCGTTATATGGTGTGGATACAATCAATTAGTTCTCGCATCACATCTTCACTCGCCTTGTCATTAACAATCGTATAATCAGCAGCTTTTTGATACAACGAAAGACGTTCGTGATATAAATCATATATCTTTTGAGCCCCTTCACGCAGCAACGGACGACTGCCAGCATCGACATCGCCGACAATAGCTGCCGGTGATCTGTCTATCCATATGATAAGACCGGTCTTTTTATATATTTCAATATTAACAGACCGTTTGACAACACCGCCGCCACAGGCAATAATACATCCTTTTTTAGTGGCTAATGTCTGGGCTGCCCGCGTTTCGGCATCACGAAAACAGTCTTCGCTGACAGCAAATAGTTCAGGAATCGTTTTTCCCTCTTGCTCCACAACAACATCATCAGCATCATAAAAAGGACGCTGTAATTCTTTGGCAATGGCTTTACCAAATGTCGTCTTGCCGCATCCGGGCATACCAATCAATACAATGTTTTTTTCGCTATTCATATTGTTTTTCCATTTCCTTAGCTATTTCTTCTATAACCGCATTGTCTATATGCCGTTTTTGCCATATTTCTTCTGAACCAATTGCCTGGGCGACGAGCATATACATACCATTTAGGGTTTTCGCGCCTTGTTGCTGGGCGTATTGCAAAATACGTGTCGTTTTGGGATTGTAAATTAAGTCGACTACAGCCGAATAGTACGCTACAATCTCTTTAGCAATCGGCGAGGCATCCATATTCGGATACATACCAACAGGCGTACAGTTAACCAGGACATCTCCGTCTTTTTGGTCTGCCAATTCTTCGTAAGAAACCATACGACCCTTTAATTTTTGGGCAAAGGCGGTAAATTCCGGTTTTTCTTGGGGATTGCGCGAAGCAATGGTAATCGTCTTAGCCCCCTTATCATATAAACATTTAACAATGGCGCGAGCAGCACCGCCTGTCCCTAAGACAACACAGTCTTTGTTTTGAACGGCAATTCCTGCGTGGTCCAAGGACCGGCCAAAGCCGCTATAATCCGTATTATATCCAAAATTGCCTTCGCCTGTCATATAAATCGTATTGACCGCGCCGATAACCTGCGCTTCGTGCGCAATATCGGCTAAAAACGGCATGACTTCTATTTTATAAGGAATCGTTACATTGAGTCCGATATATCCTTCCCGTTTCAGACGAAGTAATTCATTCGGTACGTCACGGCGGTTCATTTCAATCAAATCATACGTTCCTTGTATGCCCAACAGCTGAAACAGCTTGGTATGAATCGCCGGTGACTGGCTGTGTCCTAATTTTTCACCGATTAATCCGAATTTCATTTTGCATCATCCCTTCTGTATCAGCCGGATAATTTCCCAGTAGTTTAAAATACTTGCACGTTCGTTTCAAAGCCCGTAACGTACGTACAACACCCGGATCCTTGAGGCTTCCCATCACATCAATATGGAAAAAATATTCAAACGGATGGCCTTCAATAGGTCGGGATTCCAAATGGGTCATATTCATATCATTATAAAAGAAATGACCCAAGACATGATATAGCGCACCGGGAGCATGATGGACTGTCAAAACCAACGTGATTTTATCGGCTCCTTCAATATCTTCAGCCTGTGGTGCAATGACAAAAAATCGAGTAAAATTCGTATGGTTATCATTGATATTGCATTCCAACATGGTAAGGCCGTACATCTCTGCCGCCGTACTATTGGCAATAGCGGCTATATCATGTCGCTGTTCATGCTGTACAAACTGTGCGCTCTGAGACGTACTGAAATAGGGCTGCAATATCCAATTCGGATGTTGTTTGAGATATTTTTGACATTGTGCCAATCCCTGGGGATGGGAATAGACCGTATGAATATCTTCCAACCTCGTCCCCGGTATGGTCAGCAGATGATGTTCAACTTTGACATATTTTTCACCAACAATATGACAGTTCAATCGGTGTATCAAATCGTATACTTCTGTAATGCCGCCTGTTGTAGAGTTTTCAATAGGAAGTACGCCATAGCGGACTGTCCCATTGGCTACGGCCTGTACTAAATCGGCAAATTGGCCATAATAGGTCGGCTCTATGGATTTTCCTGCAAAATGTTCTTTCATGGCCCGGTAACTATAGGAACCAGGCGTACCAAAACATCCTACAGGAAGCGTGTACTCACCGTCAGTCATCGTTTCACATCCTTTTCGCACCGAGATACATATCAAGTATCGTCCAAGCTGCCGCAGCTTCTACAACAGGTACGGCCCGCTGAACGATACATGGATCATGGCGTCCCGTAATTTCCAGCATGCAGTTTTTCTGCGTATCCGTATCAATCGTTTCCTGAGGCTGGCTAATAGACGGTGTTGGCTTAATCGCCAACCGAAACAGAATCGGCATGCCATTGGTAATGCCGCCATTAATACCGCCATTATGATTGGTTTTCGTTTTGACCTGTCCCTGTTCATAATAGAAGGCATCATTGGCTTGGGACGCCCGCATCGCTGCCAAAGCAAAACCGTCGCCAAATTCAACACCTTTGACTGCCGGAATGGAAAACATCATATGACTCAACTGACTTTCGATGGAATCAAAAAAGGGTTCTCCAACACCTGCCGGCATCCCTTGTATAATACATTCAATACTGCCGCCGATAGAATCTTGCTGCTGTTTCGCCGTCAGAATTTCTCGTTCCATCGCAGCGGCCTGATTCGTATCGAGTACGGGAAGAGTTTGTGTTTTTAACTGCTGCAATGCTGTCGTTTCTTCTCCAAGCGGTGAAAACATACGGTCCTTGACATTGCCAATCTGTAAAATATGAGACCCAATATAGATACCGTGACGTGCTAAGATCTGAGAAGCAACAGCACCGGCAAAGACCAAGGGTGCTGTTAATCTACCGGAAAAATGGCCACCACCGCGATAGTCATTATAGCCGCCATACCGAATTTTGCCGCTGTAGTCAGCATGACCGGGCCGCATGATATGGCGCAACTGATCATAGTCTTTTGAATGATGGTCACCATTGACAATACGCATACAAAGCGGCGTTCCTGTCGTATGTTCCTGGAAATAACCGCTGTCTATAGTAAACGCATCTTTTTCAGAACGAGCTGTTGAAAGGGGATTTTTTCCCGGCGCACGCCGAGCCATTTCCAACCGAACCGCATCCCAGTCAATCGTCTCGCCTGCAGGCAAGCCGTCCAATACGGCACCAATCGCCGTACCGTGAGATTCACCAAAAATAGTGACTGTTATATTGTTTCCAAATGTATTCATGTCTTACCCCTTCTGTTCGCATTGACCACCTAATAATGCAAAATCTTCCCAAAATGTAGGATATGATTTGCAAACACACAATGCACCGGTAATCGTCAGCGGGCTTTGACAACGTTGCGAGGCCACTGCCAAAGCCATCGCTACGCGATGGTCATTCCAACCATCTACTGTGCCGCCCGTAAACCCGGACACACCATGAATGATAAGTCCTTCTGGTTCTTCCTCAATGCATGCTCCAATTTTATTCAATTCAACAGCCATGGCATGCAGGCGATCGCATTCTTTTAGTCGTACTCTTGCAGCATGCGTAATACGGGTTACTCCTTCGCTGCATGAAGCGACAACCGTTAGGACTGGCACCAAATCGGGGCAGTCTTCTACATCAATCGTCGTACCTACTGTTGAACTTGGCTGTGCCTGCAGACTGCTGTCATTACCAACAATCGTACCATTCATATCTTGTAAAATAGAAACAATCGCTTCATCACCTTGAGAGGAATGCTGGCGTAATCCCGTACAAGTAATCGGATTTCCTAATAAGCCAGCAGAAAGCCAAAAGGCTGCCTGCGAATAATCGCCTTCTACCGTATACGTTCCGGCTTGATATGACTGATTTCCTGGAATGTGGAAGGTATTTTTCCCATCCCATTGGACATGCACGCCATGGCGAGCCATGCAATCCAACGTCATGGTAACATAGCTGAGCGATTCCAGCGTCGTCGTACTTTCCAATACGGAATCCCCATCCAACAGCGGAAGGGTTAGTAATAGTCCTGTAAAAAACTGGGAACTGACATTGCCAGCTAGTGCATAGCGTCCCGGCTGTAATCGTCCCTGAACGGTCATTGGCAAACCGTCATCTGTCAGCGTATACGTGATATGATGGTCTGCAAAAATCTGATAATACGGGTCCAACGGTCGTTTAGGCAGTTTTCCCTGTCCAATAAACGTTACCCTTTGGTCGTTCAGCATACCGACAGGAATCAAAAATCGCAAGGTCGACCCAGATTCACAGCAATCGGCCATAACCGGCTGGGTTTGCGGTTTGAGGCCGCCTGTGACACGATATGCCGCACGCCCCGTATGGGCTGAAGGAATTCTTTCAATGACAGCTCCAAAAGCCTGCAGTACGCGACATGTCGCTTCTATATCCTGAGAAATAGAAATATTTTCGACAATACTTTCGCCTTCAGCCAGGGCTGCACAAATCAAATCGCGGTGACCAATACTTTTAGACGAAGGGATAGACACGGTACCGCCCAATGCCTTAGGTGTAATACATATATCCATTTATTTTATATCTACCTTTCGTATATATTTTGGCAGTTCATCTGCCTGAATAGGAAGAAGTTCACTTTTACCGATTTCTTTCAGTACAATCAGCGTAATCTGCTTGCCGCGCTTTTTCTTATCGTTGCTGATATACTGCAGTAAGTCTTCCGAAGCCGCGGCGACTTGGGTCGGTAAACTATATTTTTGAACAACCTTACGAATTCGTTCCGTTGTTCCCGCTTCGGTAATTCCCATCTGTTCCGTTATGGCTGTCAACATGACCATGCCGGCCGCTACGCCCTCACCATGGGTATAATACCCATACCCATAGCAGCGTTCAATCGCATGACCGATCGTATGCCCAAAATTGAGGAGCATGCGTTCTCCCAAATCCAGTACGTCATGTTCGACAATACGAGCTTTAATACGGCAGCAGCATTCAATAATTTCTTCCCAATGCGCCGAAATCGTATCGTCATCGACTTGTTCCAGTAATTCAAATAATTTAGCATCACGAATACAGCCATACTTGATGACCTCTCCCAAGCCATCATGAATAAACCGTTGAGACAAGGTTTGAAGCAGTTCCGGATCAATCAATACACCTTTTGGCTGATAAAAACTGCCGGCCTGATTTTTGCCACTTGGCAAATCAATGGCTACTTTGCCGCCGACGCTGCTATCTACCTGGGAAACAATCGTCGTCGGTATTTGAATAAATGGGATACCCCGTAAAAAAGTGGCTGCTGCAAAACCTCCCAAATCACCGACAACACCACCGCCAAATGTAATAATACAATCGCTGCGTGTAATGCCTGCATCCGAAAGTTTTTGATACAATGCCAATAATTGTTCACTATTTTTACTTTTTTCTCCGGCCGGGAAAATAAGGCGATGTACAGAAAAACCTTCTTGTTTCAATGTATGTTCCAAGCGATTCCCGTATAGGCCATCTACAGTATCATCGCTGATAATCGCTATATGATTCGCTTTGGTCAGGCTTTTCACATACGTACCGGCACGGTCCAATAGGCCGTCTTCTATTGTAATCGTATAGGAATCTTTTCCTAAATCAACGTAAATTTGTTTCATGAACTAATTCCTTTCTCCGCATCGCGGCTTGTTGCAAATACTGGGTTATTTCTTTCGTATCTTCTTGCTCCAGCATAATAGAAAACGCACGTAGTGAATCACTGAAGCGGCGAATTTCATATAACAGATTCTCTTTATTGGCTAAAAACAGTTGGGTCCATAAGGGGGCATTAATATCGGCAACTCGCGTACCGTCACGAAAACTGCCGGCAACAAAAAACTTGGTCAGCGGATTCATAGAATCGCTGTTAACAAGGGCCGTCGCCAGTACATGGGGCAAACTGCTTGTGTAGGCAATAAATTGGTCATGTTCCTGAGGCGTAACCGTTACGACATGGGAACATCCCAGTGCTGTTGCCATCTCCCGCACTCTTTGGATATGAGCGGCTGTATTCGTTTTCATCGGTACAATAATATAATTGGCATGATGAAATATCTCTGCCTGAGACATCCCATATCCTCGTCCTTCCCGTCCTGCCATGGGATGGCCCGGCACAAAGTCCATACCATCCGGCAACATATCTCGTATTTGCGTAGCTGTATTTCCCTTGATGCCGGCAACATCTGTCAGCAATACATCCTTTTTGAAATAGATTACATTCTCTTGGATGAATGCCATCATCGCATCAGCGGCCATACAAAAAATCAGCAGGTCTGCTTGCTGCAACGCCTTGGTTCCCTTTGTATAGCCTTCATCAATCACGCCGTCCGCTTTGGCCTGCGCCAAGGTATGTTCATCTACATCAACAGCTACGATATGTTGTACCCCTAGCTGTCGCAGCCCTTTGGCATAGGAACCGCCAATTAACCCCAATCCGATAATTCCTATCGTTTGTTTTGTAAAAAAACCGCTATCTTCTTGTTCCATCGTGTATCCCCCGTTATGTGTTCTGTAATTATAATTCTCTGCCAACAATCGGTGCAATCTGCCGCAGAGACTGCATCAAATGATCAAACATCTTCGGTGTAATGGACTGCGCTCCGTCGCACCAGGCATTGGCCGGATCATTATGTACTTCTACCATAATACCATCGGCACCGGCTGCAATGGCTGCTTTAGCCATGGCTTCTACCATCCAGCGTTTGCCTGTCGCATGGCTGGGATCTACAATAACCGGCAAATGGCTTTGATGCTTAACTGCCAAAACAGCACTCAAATCCAAGGTATTTCTCGTATACGTTTCAAATGTCCGAATACCTCGTTCACATAAGATAACATTGTGATTACCGCCAGCCATAATGTATTCAGCAGACATCAGCCATTCTTCAATGGTTGCACACAATCCGCGTTTCAGCAGAACCGGTTTATTGATTTTGCCAACGGCTTTCAGCAAATCAAAGTTCTGCATATTGCGGGCACCGATTTGAATAATATCTACATTATCATCTAAAAAGAGATCGAGTTTATCAGCTGACATAATTTCAGTGACTACAGGCAATCCTGCTTTTTTACCGGCATTACATAACATATCCAGTCCCTTGTCCTGTAATCCCTGGAAAGAATACGGAGACGTACGCGGCTTAAACGCACCGCCGCGAAGCATCGTCGCACCGGATGCTTTAATATCTCTGGCAATGCCATCCATTTGTTCCTGTGATTCAACGGAGCATGGCCCAGCTATAACGGCTAGTTTTTTACCGCCGATTTGTGCATTACCTACGTGAATGACCGTATCTTCCGGATGAAATGCCCGACTAGCTCGTTTATATGGTTCTTCTACACGAATGACATTTTCTACATATTCGTAACTACGAATCTGATCTTCATCAATTACTGCTGTATTGCCTACTAATCCCAGCAATGTCTTACGAGCGCCCTTACTTTTATCTACTTGCAGACCTTTTGCCTGAATCATTTTGGTCAACGTATCAACAAATTCTTTAGGTGCATTTGGTTTCAGTACAATAATCATCGGTTTTCATCCTTTCATAACTAAAAAAAGCAGACTCACATGAGTCTGCTTGTATTCATTCAATCAAAAGTAAATTACAATAGTTCTTTTTAACCTGCTAAAGAACTAAGCGATGCTATCGGTTGAAAGTGTCTCATGTGTCCATGGTTTGTATTGAATTTGTCGTAGCAAAAATAGCCAGCGCCAAAATAAAAATAGCCCCAGCTAAAGTACGTAAAGACATATTCAATTGCAGCATGTACGAATGAGATATTTTTCATTTGGATAGACTCCCTTTGTGCAATTTAAAAAATTCGTTGGTGTCATTGTATACCTTTTGCCTATATGTTGTCAATACAATCAGTCTAATGTTTTTCAGCTATTTTACAATAAACGTTTTACTTTTATTGCCTTATGTTTACAAAAAAAAAGTCTGTGTTATAATATGCTGTAACTCAGTCAAATTTTTTAGTGGACGCCATCTCGTTGGAAACACGCCACTTCAGGAGGGATATTATGGGAATGCAAATTGAATTCATCAGGAAATTACCAACACCGCAAGAACTTATGGAAGAATTTCCTATCACGGATGCAGTCCGCAAAATTAAACAGCATCGTGATGAAATTATTAAAAATATTTTTACTGGCAAGGATGACCGCTTTTTATTGATTATTGGTCCTTGTTCTGCTGACAATGAAGATGCTGTCGTCGACTACATTCACCGACTCGGTAAGGTACAAGAAAAAGTGGCTGATAAAATCTTTATCGTACCCCGTGTCTATACGAACAAGCCGCGTACGATTGGCGTCGGATATAAAGGCATGCTTCACCAGCCCGATCCGGAAGGCAAAGAAGACATGCTGGCCGGCATCATCGCCATTCGGGAAATGAACGCTCGCATTGTCCGGGAAACAGGATTTACGTGTGCTGAAGAAATTCTCTACCCGGAAATTTACCGCTACCTTTCCGATTTATTATCCTATGCAGCCGTCGGTGCCCGCTCGGTAGAAGACCAACTGCACCGCATGATTGCCAGTGGCGTTGGCATTCCGGTCGGCATGAAAAATCCGCCATCCGGTGATTTATCCGTCATGCTCAACTCTATTGCAGCTGCACAGCATTCACAAGAATTTTTATTCCGTGGCTGGGAAGTCCGTACCAATGGAAATCCGTTGGCCCATGCCATTTTGCGTGGTTATGTAGATACCTTTGGCAACAGCCTGCCGAATTATCATTATGAAGATTTACATCACGTATTGGAAATGTATAATGAACGCAGCTTAGCCAATCCGGCCGTCATTGTAGATACAAATCATGCCAATTCCGGTAAAAAATACATGGAACAAATCCGTATCGCCAAAGACGTTATGCACAGCCGTCACATGAGCCCGGATATTCGTACACTCGTCAAGGGTCTCATGATTGAAAGCTATATCGAAGACGGCAATCAAAAAATCAGTGAAGGCACCTACGGAAAATCCATTACCGATCCGTGCCTGGGATGGGAAAAAACAGAACGTCTCATTCTCGATCTCGCTGAATTAGTATAAGACAAGTTCGTATTACACACAAAAAAAGCTTCCACACTGTTTCTGACAGTATGGAAGCTTTTTTATATGAAGCACTTAAAACGAATCAAGAAGTTCGTAACCTTTGCCACGCAAAAAGGTTTCTGTTTCGGGTTCACTTGTTTTTAATACGGCAACTGGTGTAGATGCTTTACGATTATACGAAATATACAAGTAATCAATGGCTACATTAGCATCTTCTAAATTTTCCAAAATGTTATCCAAGCTCCCTGGAGTATCTCCCATTTCAATGGCCAATACTTTATCCATACGGCATTGATAACCGGCATCTTTCAAAACCTGCAATGCCTTTTCCGGATTCGTTACGATCAGACGGATAATCCCAAATTCCGCACTGTCATTGGCCAGCATCGTATACAAATTGATATTGGCCTGCGCTAACACGTGGGTCATTTTGCGCAGGGCGCCTTGCTTGTTTTCTGTAAATAGTGAAATTTGATTCAGCATAGTACTCTTCCTTTCTCTACAAAAAAGGCAGGCCCACACGAGCCTGCCGAGTCTATCCAATGAAACAGCTAATCAATGATTTATGCTGCTGTATATCCTTGTTCTCTCATGTGCATGTTACGGTAATGAAATTGAGGGTATGCCAAATAGCCAGCGCTAAAATAGCTCCAGCTAACGTATGTAAAGACATATGCAACTGTATCCATACGTTGTAACATGGCTTTCATTTGGATGGTCTCCTTTTTGTATTTCTTAAAATTTTGATGTCGTCATTGTATACCGAACGGTCTGTATTTGTCAAGAATAAACTTTTCTGTTATGAAAAATTATTACCACGATGGCGGAATGGATGTCGTAACAACACGGAATGTATATCCCTGGTCTTTCAGCATTTTGATAATAGCCGGCAAGGCTTCTACTGTCGCTTCATGGCCAGACGCATCATGCATTAATATAACTAAATGCGAATTTAAATACGGACGTAAGGATAATTGGTTTTTAATGTTTTCTACTTCTTTTTCAGCTGTTTTACCTGTACCGTCCGCATCTCCTGTCAGTGCATTCCAGCCCACTTCGATGTAGCCGACATCTTGAATCGCCTGCCAAAAAGCGTCTGTAAAATGTCCTTGCGTACCGCCGGGCGCACGAGATATGATAGGACGTACGCCAATAGCATGATAAATTAACATATCCGTTTGCATCATCTCATCCACATACGCTTCCGGCGATGCATATATTTTTTTGTAATCGTGCGTATACGAATGTAATCCAATGGCGTTTCCGGACTGATAAATCTCTTTGACGAA
>CALBLM010000302.1 GCA_937895695.1 uncultured Megasphaera sp. | reverse complement strand
TTTAATTAATCGTTTTGGTCATTGTTATGAAGCCAAGGCATCATAGCACGCAATTTTTCCCCAACTTGTTCCAATGGATGTTCTGCATGCTGACGACGCATAGCTAAGAAATGAGCGCGGCCGCCGGCTTTGTTTTCGAGGAGCCAATCTTTCGCAAATGCACCAGATTGAATGTCGTTCAATACTTCTTTCATTGCTTTTTTAGAATCCTGTGTTACGACACGAGGACCTGCAGTGTAATCGCCATATTCAGCAGTATCACTGATGGATTTACGCATTTTAGCCATGCCGCCTTCATACATGAGGTCGACGATTAATTTCATTTCATGGAAGGTTTCAAAATAGGCGATTTCCGGCTGATAGCCTGCTTCGCACAATGTTTCAAAACCATTGGTGATAAGCTGGCAAATACCGCCGCAGAGAACAGCTTGTTCACCGAAGAGGTCAGTTTCTGTTTCTTCTTGGAATGTCGTCTGAATAACACCAGCACGAGTACCGCCAATGCCGCGAGCATATGCCAATGCCAAGTCAAAGCATTTACCTGTTGCATCTTGTTCTACAGCAAATACGTCAGGAACACCGCCGCCTTCTACAAATGTACGACGAACGAGGTGACCCGGTCCTTTTGGAGCAACCATGAAGACGTCGACATCAGCTGGAGGAACGATCTGTTTGAAATGAACGTTGAAGCCATGAGCAAATGCCAATGCACTGCCGGATTTCAGGTTCGGGCCAATTTCCGTTTTGTAAACATCTGCCTGTTTTTCATCCGGAATTAAGACCATCGTAACATCTGCTTCTTTAACAGCTTCAGCAACGGATTTAACTTCCAAGCCTGCGGCTTTTGCTTTTTCTACGGATTTGCTGCCTTTATACAAGCCAACAACGACATCAACACCGCTGTCTTTTAAGTTTAATGCATGAGCATGACCCTGGCTGCCATAACCGATAACAGCTACTTTTTTGCCTTTCATTACATCCCAGTTTACATCTTGATCATAAAATACTTTTGCCATAATAACATATCTCCTTTGAGTATAAAAAATATTTATCTCGTTGGGATTTAGAGATTTGTCAACAGAGGCCAACAAAAAAACTCCGTCCCTCTGCTGAGGGACGGAGTATAATTCCGCGATACCACCCTGATTCCCAAACTATTACTAGTTTTGGGCTCTCTACAACGTACCAACATACGCGTTTCCTATAACGTGGAAAAAGCGTCAGTGCTTAATACGAAACTTCAGCACTTCTCTTCCGGGATGATTTTCATTCGTTCGCAATCACTGATTCGCACCAACCACCAGTTCTCTGAGGATTGTCTTGAACTAACTACTCTTTCCCATCATCAGATTTTTCTATTCACCTTTCATCGGCCTTTTTGTTTTGGCCCTTTCGAAAAGCTTGAACACATTCTACAAAAAGTATCCGAGTTTGTCAACAGCTTTTTTCGATATATTCGTAAAAAATTCAGGTTAAACGTTTTTTAATTTACATTTTTTCCTTTTATTTCTTATTTCCAAGATACCATTTCACAAATTGCTGTGCAATACGACCATTACGTCCGGAATGTTCCATTTCCCAGCGTACGCCCAAAATCCGCAATTCTTTTTTATCTAATACAATCCCTGCTTTACGCAATTCATGATCAATGATGGCTAGGTATTCATCCTGCGTCGGTGCGGCATAATGAATAATCAAGCCAAAGCGGTCTGACAAAGAAATGGATTCATTCGTGCTATCATCGCGATATACTTCATCCATTTCATCATTTCTGTCTTTCCACGTTTCTTTCAGCAAGTGACGGCGATTCGATGTTGCATAAATAAGTACATTATCCGGCTGTGGCGTAACCCCGCCGTCAATTGCGGATTTAAGATATTTATATTCTTTTTCATCTTCATCAAACGACAAGTCATCTAAAAAGATAATAAATTTCTTGCTTTTAATCAAGCTGAGTTTTTCCATCATGCCCGGCAACACCGCTAACTGTCCTCGTTCAATTTGCAACAGGCGAAGCCCTTGTTCATGATACTGCCAAACGAGTGATTTGACAGCCGTCGACTTGCCTGTTCCCCGGGAACCGGTAAGCAGTACATTATTGGCTCCTCGATTATTCACAAAATTGATTGTATTTTGTAATAATTTTTCTTTTTGAGCCTGATAACTAATCAAATCATCCCATTCCAAGTGCGGGAATTCTTCAATGCCGACAAGCTTGTTCTGCGAATTAATGCGAAATGCCATATATCGTGCTAATTTACCGCGTCCATACTGTGCATAATGGTGCAATAATGCTTCAGTTCCCTCATCAGGCGTTTGGCAAGATTCCATCGCCTGTGCTAAGGCTTGCAAGCATGTATCTTGCTGCAGATGAGATGGCATATACGCATCTAAAAAAGCACAATCAAATAATTCACTCGCCGTACTATGCAAATACGGCCATAATACTTTCATATCCATAGTCAAGGCGATTTGCAGCCCTGCCCCATAGGTTCCCGTCTGTTCTATGGTTACGGCCGCTGTATTTTCACCATCACATAAAGTGCGTAATAAAAACTGCTGCCAAATATTACCGCTCATACCATATGTTTCTGCGTACTGTATCAGTTGATGAATAATATAAGGGATTTCCTTTTCTTCATTCGTTTGCATATACCGGTTTACAGCCTGCAAGAGTGGTATCTGTAACAAATTACGGCAAACTAGTAATGATTCCATCGATTCGTATTCCATTAATTCGTCCTCCTTATTACTTTTATCTTATTTTTCCCCCAAGAATACCAAAAAAAGAAAACTTTTTCAATATTTTCTATTTTTATTTTTTTGGTAAAATCTTTATATTTTATTTATATTTATTACGTTATTTTATAAAAATACCTTATTTGGATGAATACATAATGATTTTTTTATTTGTCATCTGGTCTCGTCATTTTGTCTCTTTCAAATAGACATATTAACATTGTGATACGTCGCAATATATGTTACGATATTCACAAATAACGCGTTTATTTTCCAATTTTTCTTACGGTTACATTCATTATGTTATGCAGGAGGTATAATCACATGAAAACAGAAACACTGGCACAACAAGCCGGCATGACCACCGCTGAGTGGAAAGAATCTACTCGTTTTGACAGTACGGACTGGGGCTGGATTATTATGAGTATCGGCATGTCTATCGGTGCCGGCATTGTCTTTTTACCGGTACAAGTCGGACTCGTCGGTTTATGGGTATTTTTGCTTTCCTCTATACTCGGATATCCGGCAATGTATTTATTTCAACGGCTTTTTGTCAATACCTTAGCCGCTGCCCCAAAAAGTGAAGATTATCCCAATGTAATTGCCGCGTATTTAGGGAAAAACTGGGGATTTTTTTTGGGAATTCTCTATTTTCTGATGATGATTATCTGGGTTTTTGTGTATTCGACAGCATTGACCAATGACAGTGCCTCATTTTTACAGTCTTTCGGCGTAACCGATACCTTATTATCCCAAAGTCCATTTTATGGATTAGCTGTTATTTGTATCCTCGTAGCCATTTCATCTCAAGGTGAAAAGGTCTTATTCAAAGTGTCCACTCTCATGGTACTTTTAAAGTTAGGTGTCGTCATCTGTCTAGGTCTGCTCATGATTCCCCATTGGAATTTCGCCAATATCAGCGTTATTCCTTCACCGGGATATTTAATCAAACAAGCTATCGTCATGCTTCCATTTACACTGACATCCATCTTATTTATTCAAACGTTGAGTCCCATGGTTATTTCGTATCGGGCTCATAATACGTCGATTCATGTTGCTCGATACAAAGCGATGCGCGCTATGAATATTGCCTATGCCATTCTCTTTATATCAGTATTCTTTTATGCCGTATCATTTACATTTTCTATGAGTCACGATGATGCCGTTGCTGCGTATGCGCAAAATATTTCTGCCTTAGCGATGGTCGCACAAGGAAGTAATGGCAATAGTTTAAAAATATTTAGCCTTCTTCTTAATATTTTTGCCGTCATGACTGCATATTTTAGTGTTTTTCTTGGCTTCCGCGAATCTTGTCAGGGTATTGCGCTGAATATTTTGCGTCGCCTTCTTCCAGAGGATCGCATTCCGATGATGCTTGTCAAATACGGCATCCTTATCTTCGCCGTTCTTGTATCTTGGGGAGCTATCGTGCTCAACGTACCGGTTCTCAGTTTTACGTCCATTTCTAGTCCTATTTTTGGCTTGATTGGTTGTCTAATTCCCGCGTATTTAGTATACAAAGTGCCCTTTTTACACCAATATAAAGGCATTGCACTGGATATTATTATCATCACAGGGATTCTTCTCGTCGTTTCTCCGTTTTTAGCATTTTCATAAGAATCGTTACATAATATTGACAAGTTTCTTATTTATTCTATAATATATATAGAGTGAGACCGTAAAGGCCGCATGAAGGGGTACACCACCACGGGTGTAGTTTTCTTCATGCGGCTTTTTGTATTTGTATCTCTCTATGTAATCCTAACCATAAAACCATACAAAAAATCCTGTCAGACTAATCCACTGACAGGATTTTTTGCAGAATCTTTATATATTCGTTTTATGTATTTATATATATTCTTTAAAGTTATTATATTTGATAAAGTATATATTTATTTGGCATTTTTATTAATAAAA
>CALBLM010000301.1 GCA_937895695.1 uncultured Megasphaera sp. | reverse complement strand
AAGAAAAGAAAATTAAATTGGGCCGTCAGCTTATTCTTATGCATACCGGCGGCATGCCCGGCCTTTATGCAACAGCACACCGTGCTAAATTTGAAAAAGAATTAGCTGATACAGTTACTGTTATCGACTAAGCAAACGATACCGTTAAAAGACACACCATTTCATAACACTATTTTCATACGTAAAAAAGGCCCCTATATGTTAGTGTATGTATGCTAACATATAGGGGCCTTACTACACAATACGCAAAATTTCAATACAACGCGTACCTCTTAACCTTGTTCCTGATTTTTATTCAACATAATTTGCAGAATTTCATCATCAGTTTGCTGCATGCCGCGACAAGCCAAGCAACCTACATTACGAATACTTTCATTGACATCAAATGCTACCAATCCGTCATGACCACTCACGCGAGTTCCTTCTAAGGCCAATAACACAGACCGAAATGCGGAAGTACAAGCCGTAGCCACTTTCATGGCACAGCTATTCGCCGCCCCATCGCATACCATGCCCGCAGCTTCGCCAGTCATACTGCATATGGCTCGGCTGATTGTTTCTACTGCATGTTCCCGATCCATCAACCAAGACATACCGGCAGCAGCTCCCATGGATGCCGTAATCGTTGCGCAAAATGCCGATAATTTCGGCAAAAACGCATGGGCATAGATAGCCGTCATGTGCGACAGCACAATAGCTCGCAGTCTATCTTCTGCTGAAGCCTTAACATGATCTGCAATAACAACGACCGGCTGTGTCGCTGAAATCCCTTGATTGCCTGAGCCGGAATTCGTCATGGCCGGAAATGGGGCACCGCCCATTCGCGCATCTGCTGCGCTAACCGTACGAATCAGTACTTGTGTTTGTAAATCGTTTCCTATGAGTCCACTTTCTTGCTGTTTAACCAAAGAAGCGGCAATATGCAGGCCATATTTTCCTGTCAATCCTTCTTTCGATAACCGATCATTTAAGACTTCTGCTTCTTTCATAAATGCTACATCTTTCAGCGGTACACGTTCGGCAAAATCCACGATATCCGCAATACATAAGGATTGTAAAAAGTCAATCTTATCTTGCCCATTATTACTGCTCGTTTCGGGTGCTTTAAATACGAACTGACCATCTTTTTCTATCGAAATAACATGCGTATGGGCATCAGCCACGCAGACCGTTACCGTATGGGCTTTTCCTTTTACAGTCGCCTCTGAATATAATACATATGGCACGTCTTTGGCAATCTGTACCGTAACCTTGCCGGTATCCACCATAGCTGCGCCCTGGTCTACTATAGCTTGTGATATGCCGGCTAATACTTGAAGCCCTTTATCCGGATTTCCACCAAGGGCACCTACAGCTGCTGCAATGTACAATCCGGGACGGCCCGTACCAGGAACCATCACTCCCATACCATTTTTCATTAAGTTGGCCGATACGCGAGCATCAATAGACTGTACCGGTTCGCCAAGATGACGAGCGGCCGTCGCTGCTGCAAACGCAATAGATACGGGCTCGGTACATCCTGTAGCTGGGATAACATCTTGTTTCATAATTTCAATCATCGTTTTCCATACTGCATGGGTCATTGTCATCACTTCTCCCTATCAAAAAATACATCATTTATTACATTACTCATTACGAATGCGGCTCAAGTACCGATATATCGTTGGTTCTGATACATCCAGCATCAAAGCTAATGCTGAAATGCCGCCTTTAAGCAAGAAAAGTCCGTCATCATCCAGTTTTTTTGTAATTTGCATTCGTTCTTCTACAGACAATCGTTTCGCTTCTACCGGATAATCCTGCAATCGTTTGGAAATCATACTACCAATCGTGTCTTCTGCCGTATTATACAGATTTTCAAATACAGGTTCTTCAACCCGTTCCGAAGGAACTACCGACGCATGTTCCAATGATAATCCCTTTAAAATTTCAGCATCTAACATATGCCGTGCTTCCAAATACGGCTGAATATCATAATTCAAGCACAATACTCCTACAATGACGCCGGCTTCATCTTTAATAAAATATGATGAAGACCGAAATATATGGCCTGTACTGCCTTTTCCCTGATAATTTGTCACATACTGAACAGGCTTCTTTTTAGCTTGCTGCAGCAATCCCAATGTAAAGTCCGTCAACGGGCCGCCTACATGGCGACCGCTCAAATGACCATTTGCAATAGCTACAATCGATTGTTCTGGTTTGGTGACATCATGCAAAACAACTTCACAATGCTCCCCTAATGCATTGCCAAGAAATGCTACCATTGGTATATATGAATCCAATATATGCATGACTGTATGCCTCCCTTTTCTCGACTTAATAAAATTTTATCATTGTAATAATAGTTTTACAATATCTATGCTAAAAAAGTAAGTATACTCGTGGATGCATAAAAAAAGAGGCTGTAACAAAATAACTTCACCATTCCTATTTTGTTACAACCCTATCTATTTACTTTTTCTACCAAGCAGCAACAACACCATCGGCACGCGGTTCCGTTGCCCCCATCAGTGTTCCCTCTTCATTGCGCCAAATAATTTGACCGCGACCATATTCCATGACGTTGGGATTTACGATAATCCTATGACCCTTAGCTCTCAGTCCATCTATAATTGCCTGCGGCACAGAAGGCTCTACTTCGATCGTCTTGGCACCGGTCCACTGCCAACGCGGCGCATCCAAGGCAGCCTGCGGATTGAGATGATAATCGATAGTATTCATCAAAACCTGCATTTGGCCCTGGGGCTGCATAAATCCTCCCATCACACCGAAAGGACCAACAGCCTTACCCTCTTTCGTCAAAAATCCCGGAATAATCGTATGATACGATTTTTTACGGGGAGCTATGCAATTATCGCTATTGGGATTCATGCTAAAATTATTACCTCGATTATTCAGTGCGATACCATATCCCGGTACTACAATGCCTGACCCAAACCCGTTAAAATTACTTTGAATATAGGAAACCATATTTCCTTCCCCATCGGCCGCACACAGATATACCGTGCCTCCATTATTGACATCCACCGGGTTAGGCAACAATGCCTGTTCACCAATCAACCGTCTCCGTTCATCGGCATACTGCGACGAAAGCCAATATGAGATATCTGTCTTCATATAGCGTGGATCGGCAATATATGTTTTGCCATCGGTAAATGCCAATTTCATAGCTTCAATCTGACGATGAAAAGATGTAACCGTATCTCGTTGCGTAAAGGAAAAACCCTGGGCAATATTCAATGCCATTAACACAACGAGTCCATGACCATTGGGTGGTATTTCCCATACATCATAGCCACGGTAATTCGTATGAATCGGTTTGACCCACTGTGCTGCATAATTTTCCATATCTTCTTTACGAATATATCCGCCCGTTTCCTTCGCCCAATCTTCAATAGCCTGTGCAATCTCTCCGGTATAGAGAGATTGGCAGTAACTATCTCGCAAAAGACGCAAGGACTTAGCATGATCAGGCAAATGCATGATTTCTCCAATACGATGGGCTCGGCCTTTTGGGAAAAAAGTCGAAAATAACCCGGCAAAAGCTTTTTCATGTTGATACGCCGCAAAAGCATGCCAGCTTTCTTCTAACTGCGCTGCTACCGTAGGCTGTACGGCATAGCCCTGTTCTGCATATTGAATAGCTGCTTCAAATAAATCTGCAAATGGCAATCGTCCAAACCGCCTATGAATCGCTGCCCACGTTGCCGGTGCCCCCGGCACCATAACGGGAATCCAGCCACGCTCCGGTACAGTTGTATAACCCGCTGCTGCAACGGCTTCTCTCGATAGTTTTGCCGGAGACCAACCGCTGCCATTGATGCCGTACAACTTGTCTTTCATCCAAATCAACGCAAAAGCATCACTGCCTAATCCATTGCTTGTCGGTTCCAATACGACTAAACTAATGGCCGTTGCCAGAGCTGCATCCACCGCATTGCCGCCTTTTTTGAGTATATCCAAACCGGCTTGCGCCGCTAATGCCTGCGATGTGCAAACCATACCGCGACGGCTATACAGCACTTCTCGACGCGATGCATACGGATATTCCGATGAATCAAAATACATTGTCACTCCTCCTTACGTTATCATTTCTTTTACTATAGCATATTTTATAGCATTCATCAGCTCATTCTTCTCTTTTCGTTTCATACGGACAATGCTATAATAAGTATTGCTCACTATAAATGTTTCATCGTAATATAAGGTATAAATAAGGAGATTGGTATTGTGAACCGATGTATGTTAATTGTCAATCCGACAGCAGGTCGAGAACGAGCAAAATATCATAAAGACGCCTTAAAAGCACAACTGGAAACCATGTTTGATGATGTCGAATTGCGGCAAACCGGAAAAGCCGGTGACGCGACTGCTTGGGCTAAAGAAGCTGCGCTTACTGGTTACCATTCTGTATTCTGCATGGGCGGAGACGGTACACTGAATGAAACCATCAACGGGCTAGCCCAGGCAAACGCACCGATTCAATTTGGCTTTATTCCGTTAGGTACGGTTAATGATTTGGCCCGTGCATTACGCATTCCCTTACATCCGGAAGCAGCCATTGCCATGCTGAAACACTGCAAAACAACCCATGTCGATATTGCTCGTGCCAACGACCGATACTTTGTCAATACCGTTGCTGCCGGGATTATGCCTGAAGCGGTTGGACATGTATCGATTGAACAAAAAACAAGACTCGGCCCTTTAGCCTATTTTCTTACAGGGTTCAAAGCATTACAAAATCACCAAACATCTCTGTTCAAAATAGAAACAGATGAAGGTCAAATGATTTACCGCTCTCCCCTTATCGTTGCGATGCTGACCAATTCTGTCGGCAGTTTCCGCAATATCGCACCCCAAGCACGTGTCGATGACGGTAAAATTTGGCTGGCCGTTTTTAAAGATTTCACGTATTTAGATCTCATCAAATTAGTTCCGGAATTTCTTGCCGGTACGCCTTTAAGTTGTGAATATATGACGTTGTCAACATTTACACGTGCTAAAATTTCATTGGCAGATGACCAGATACTTTCTACCAATATGGATGGCGACGAAGGCCCGGCGTTTCCATTAGAATTGGAAATTCTTCCTTCGTTTTTAACCGTATATGTCCCTGCCGATTAACAAACATATCAAAGAACCTCTTCGTTTCAAAGCCGATACGAAGAGGTTCTTTTTGTATAGTATATTAAGATATATAAGGAATAAGGAGCCAATCAAACATAAATATATTCTGCCATAACCGGCTGTAAATCATGTTTCAGCAAGCTTTGGTATACATCGTCAACAGAGCGTGTATCCGAAATTTCAAACTGTGCGTCTCCTTTATCTTCTGATTCGGCACAATGTTCACCAATACCTGTGCTAACACCGGCAGAAATTTTTGTTGCTGCAATCTGTACGTGACTATCACGGACACGAGCGCATTCACGCGTAGAGATGGTAATGCTAGAAAACGGCATAAACAACCGATATGCACAAACAACCTGCAACAGCTGTGCTTCATGAACATCCATCGGATTGATTTTATCGTTATTGATAATCGGGCGA
>CALBLM010000300.1 GCA_937895695.1 uncultured Megasphaera sp. | reverse complement strand
CCACAAAAACAACGCAGGAAGATGCCCAACTCCGTCGCGATCAGCTTTTACAGACAACTGCTGCTGATATTCGAGCATTGGCTCCATTAATTCGGTCTGTCATGGATGACAATAATATTTGCGTCATGGGAAACGAAGCTAAAATTCGCCAAGAGGCTCATTTATTTGGCAAACTGATTTCGTTGCCGGATTAGGTTATAAACGGTATGAGAGGACGTTTTGCACCGAGCCCGACGGGATATATGCATTTAGGCAATGCGTGGACGGCATTTCTTTGCTGGCTGCAGGTTCGGCAAGCGGGCGGCACATTAGTGCTTCGTATTGAAGATAATGACGAACAGCGGTCTAAGCCGGTGTTCCGCTCGGCCCTCCTGGAAGATTTGCATTGGTTGGGATTGCAGTGGGATGAAGGACCGGATATAGGCGGTACGTATGGCCCCTATTGTCAGCAGAAACGATATGATTTATATAATGCGGCGTTAGAACAGTTGCAGCGTCAAGAACAATTGTATCCTTGTTATTGCAGCCGTTCTAGACTGCAGGCCATTGGAGCACCGCATGCAGGAGAACATAGTATATATGATGGGCATTGTTATACATTAACGCCGGAAGAACGGCACGGCATGACGAAAAAGCCATCTTGGCGCATTCATGTACCTTCGCAAACGATTACGTTTACAGATGGTATATATGGCGTGCAGAAATCATATCTGCCCACATCATGCGGGGATTTTGTTGTGCGTCGAGCCGATGATATGTATGCGTATCAACTGGCTGTATCTGTTGATGACGGTTCTATGGGGATTACACATGTACTGCGCGGACGGGACTTATTGTCTTCAACAGCCCAGCAGATTTGGCTTATTTCTTTGCTGGGATATACTCCTCCGGTATATACGCATGTACCTATGCTGGTCGATGAACATGGTTTTCGCTTGTCCAAACGGCAGCATGGCTTGACCATTCGACAGATGCGGGATGAAAGTGTTACCAGTGAAACGATTTTATCATACTTGGCTTGGCAGGGAGGCTTAGTATCGGAACCAAGGGTGTATAGTTTGGATGAATTAGTACACCAGTGTGATCTGACGAAGCTTGGTCGTGATGACATTGTTATTGTTCCTAATAGTATAAAAACTTGGAATTCTGCATCATGAATTGTAAAGATAGGAAAACTATATACGTAAAATAAAAAACATTAGACCTTAGTAACGAGATAGCAAACAGTATCTCGTTACTTTTTTGTTCTAAAAAGGGATGACACCTATCTATGTTTTGACAAAAAAGGAAAAGATTTGTTACTATAAGGGCAGCAGGATAGTTGCTAATTAGTTAGGAGGAGATATAATGTCACGTATTTCATATGGATTTCCATTACTTATTTCATTGGCAGGGACAGTAGGTTCCTTGGCATTGGGTTCGAAAAAGGGACATATTATTTGTGGCGCTGTGATGACAGGTGCCTCTATTTTACACGCGTTGCAACACCGGAAAGCATTGGCTGGTAATTTGAAACATAAATTAGATACAGCTGCTGACTACGTTCGTTTTCCGCATACACAACCAGATTTTTTCATGCGTGGTGTACAGATTGCATTTTATATGCCCGGACGGATACGTTTGTACTGTTCACAGTTAACAGGAAATGAGCAATATGAAGAACATATTGCCAACTATTTGCGTGCTTTTGCAGATGTAGGACGAGTACAGCTGAATCATGTAAGCGGTTCTATTTTAATTACGTATGATACAGAAAAGATTAAGGCCTATCCTGACTTGGTTCGTGTAGAAGCATATATCAGAGAACATGCGCCAGCTATCCGTAGTGCGTTACAATAACTGCACATTAGCCGTTATTTTATACCACTAAGCAGCGATTATATGCGAGAAAACCAGT
>CALBLM010000299.1 GCA_937895695.1 uncultured Megasphaera sp. | reverse complement strand
AATCTGCCTAAAATCAGTGTCAAAACTGCAAAAACAATCGACAAGACAATAGTCAGTTTGGATAATAACGCATCCATGCCGCGGGCACGGCTGCCAAATAAATCTTCTGCACCGCCGCCAAAGCCGGCGCCCATGCCTTGGGTCTTGCTTTTCTGCGCTACAACGACGCCAATAATCAGCAATGCCAAAATAACGTCTATGACTTCCAATACAGTGATCACGCTAATCCTCCTCACAAAACACACTTAACAGTACTATTGTACACTTATTTATCTTTTCTATCAATAGGTTCTTTTTGATTTTCATTATTCCGTGTTTCCAAATACCGTTCCAGTTTGCGTTTGACTCGCTGCAATGCATTATCAATCGATTTGACATGACGATGCAGTTCTTTAGACATTTCATTATAAGATTTACCATCTAAATAGGCAGTTAAAACCTGCCATTCCAAGTCACTGAGGATTTCATTCATTTTCAATTCTATATCAGCAAATTCTTCACGGCTAATCACAAGTTCTTCCGGATCACTGACACGAATACCGGCTAAAATATCCTGCAACGTTCTATCCGATTCTGTTTCATAAATTGGTTTATTGAGAGATACATACGAGTTGAGGGGAATATGCTTTTGTCGTGTTGCCGTTTTAATTGCCGTAATAATTTGTCGCGTAATACACAATTCGGCAAAAGCACGAAAGGATGCGAGTTTATCACCACGAAAATCCCGAGCTGCCTTATATAAACCAATCATGCCTTCTTGTATAATATCATCTCGATCGGCACCGACAAGAAAATAGGCTCTTGCTTTTGATTTGACAAAATTTTTGTATTTACTGACAATATATTCTATCGCATCTTCATTGTGTTCCTGCTGGGCAAGACGAACGATTTCTTCATCCGTCATGTGTTCAAAACGCTTCGTAGACGAATCGCTGTATTGTGCTTTTGCCTGCATCATTTATACCTCTATTATTTCGATCTGCGAATTTTTTCTAATTTTCGCAATACATCCTCATTTTTCACGCGGTATACCACTTCATTGCGGTATGTACCTTCTTTTAATACATTTCGATGGTCATATGCAGCGACTTCTTTGTTAGTCCGTTCTACGTCTTCTGCCAATTCTCGAGCAGGAATACGATACGCACCGCTTCCCAAAACCTGATTTTGTTCTGCGCCATCCGATGTGGCTACGTATACAATTCGTTTGTCATTGCGATGGGCATACACAATACTTTCAATACGACTGTCTGCCGTTTCTTCTTTATCTGTAAAAATCACTTCACAGTCTCGGCCAATACGCATGCTTTTTTCGTTTTCTTCTGTATACATGGCATCAAAAACCAAAATAAGTTTGTATCCTTTGGCTTTACCATAACTTGCCAATGTGTCAATTAACTTTTCACGCGCATGTTCCAGTGATTGGTCTGCCAGTTTTTTTAATGTATCCCAAGCAAATATAATATTATACCCATCAACAATCATTAACTCTTTCATCATTGCACCGCCTGCCGCTGGCGAACGACTTCATACATCAGCAACGCTGCCGCTACAGATGCATTTAATGAATTGACATGTCCAAACATAGGAATTTGGACAAGAACATCGCACGTTTCTTTCACCAAGTGGGATATTCCCCGTCCTTCACTGCCAATAACCAAGACGACAGGTTCCGTCAATGAGCTGTGAAAATAATCTGTTTCTCCATCCATATCGGCACCAATCACCCAAAAGCCTCGTTTTTTTAATTTTTTTAGCGTTTGGGTACTATTACCTATTTGTACGATAGGCATATATTCAATGGCTCCTGCCGACGTTTTGCCTACTGTTTCATTAATTGGCGCACTACGGCGTTTAGGTACAAGAACAGCATCGACGCCAGCACATTCTGCCGTTCTCACAATGGCACCTAAATTGTGAACATCTTCAATTCCATCTAATAATACCAAAAATGGAACTTTTTGTGAGGCTTCTACATCAGCTAATACATCTGTCAAATCAGCAAATGCAACGGGAGCCGCAAAAGCAACTACCCCTTGGTGCCGATTTCCTGGCGCAACATGATTGAGAATTTTAGGCGGCACATATTCAATAAGAATATCTTTTTCACGTGCCG
>CALBLM010000298.1 GCA_937895695.1 uncultured Megasphaera sp. | reverse complement strand
CTATTTGTTTCGTATCTTCTTTGTTGATGATGGCAATATTGAAATATAAAACACGACATGGTATTCGTTCTGCTTCCTCCGATACATGGGATATGCAGCACGTGCCGTTTCAGAAATAATATGTCGTGGGGGTTCTTATTTTTGTATTAGGAGGATAGTATGTTATAACTAGCCTGTGAATACGATGTTCCACACGTTTTTCAGTTAATCCGTCAACGTATTACATGGATGGATGAACAGGGAATTAAAATCTGGAATAAGACAAATGATGTTTTGCGTCTTGATTGTATCCGTGGTAATGAAGCCATCAATCGTTTTTATGAACGAGCCGGCTACGTCGCGTGCGGTGAATGTATGGATAGTCCCTACCATGGCATTCTTCGTGAAAAGCGGTTAACTAATAAATAAAAACAAAAAGAGAGTGAGCCCATATGTCGGCCCACTCTCTTTTTTATCCTATGATGAATGCTATTGGAGGTATTATAATTTGGCTATATCGGCAACGAGTGCATCGACTTCTTGTTGTGTCGTTGCCCAACTGGTGCAAAAACGAACGATTGTCCCTTGCTGTGTCGTTCCTTCTTCCTCAAAATAGTAACCTTGTGCTAGCTGTTCTTTTTGCTGTGCTGTTAGTATAACAAATTGTTGATTTGTAGAACTATCGACCCAAAATGGAATTCCTTTGGCTTTAAAGGCTTGTTTGATCTGCATTGCTAATGCATCGGCGTGCTTTGTTCTTTCGAAATATTCCCCATGTTCAAGCATCAACGTAAATTGCAATCCCATTAGCCAACCCTTGGCCAATACGGCGCCAAGCTGTTTCATATAAGCTTTGAAGCGGTATTGGAGAGACGTATTTGTAATAATCATGGCTTCACCGAATAAGGCACCGCATTTTGTTCCGCCGATGTAGAATATATCTGTCAATTCGGCAAAATCTTTCAGTGTTACATCGTTATCTTTTGCACCCAGACCATATCCCATTCTTGCACCATCTACGAATAAATAGATACCGTATTTCTTGCAGACTGCATGAATGTCGCATAATTCCTGTTTGGAATATAATGTACCTTGTTCTGTTGGAAAGGATAGATATACCATTTTAGGTTCTGTTAGATATTCTGGAGTACCCTTATCATAGTAACTTGCTGCGCAGTCAGCGATCTGTTGGGCTGTAATTTTACCGTTTGTATTCGGAAGTTCCAGTATTTTATGTCCCGTGTTTTCAATAGAAGCTGCTTCATGGCAATTGATGTGTCCTGTATCAGCGGCAATGACGCTCTGAATAGGAGACAAAGCGGCTGCGATAGCAACAATGTTTGCTTGTGTTGCGCCGGGAATAAATTGTATCAGAACATCATCCTTATCAATCAGTTGCTTAATGACTGATTCTGCTCTATCGCACCAAGTATCTTCGCCGTATCCTGCATAACTGGTACTATTGGTAGCAGTCAATTCGTTTAGGATGGATTCAAATGCGCCATGATTGTAGTCATTGTTGAATCGTATCATTTCAATACCTCCCATTGGTTTTATATTGTCTAGTATTCATGAATTATATCATACGGGCTAATACCTTTCAATGCGGCTTGTTTTATAATGAGATAACGTTAATATACATCTATAAACCAAAAAATCTGTCGCCCTGTATGGCTCGACAGATTTTTGAAGTTTATAAATGTTGTGGAATACCAGGACCGACAGGCCATCCCATGCAGTACCAGAAAATAAATAAACAATACCACATAATAAGAAAGCCTGCAGCATAGGGAAACATTAATGATAAGTAAGTACCAATACCGCTATTCTTTTTATATTTTCGGATGACCTCTAAAAAGATGGGCAAAAATGGATTGACTAAAGCAACCGTATTTAAAGCACCATCACCGGCGCGAAAGGCAACTTGAACAAAGGCTGGATGATATCCTAGCAGCATAAACATCGGGACAAAGACAGTGGATAATAAAGCCCATACAGCGGATCCGCTAGACATAAAAATGCCCATAAATTGACCGAATAACATGAAACAAAGTAATGCAGGAAGGCCTGTCATGCCAATGCCCTGCAAAAATGCGGCCCCTTTCATGGCAATAATAGACGCCATATTTGTCCAAGCAAAGGCTGCGATGAACTGAGCAATAAAGAAAGCCATGACGAGAAACCCTGATAATCGCTTTACAGCATTAGACATACATTGTATCATATCTTCGGCATTTTTTATTTTTTTTAATGAAATCCCATAGGTAAGTCCAATGGTTAATAAAAATCCGCAAAGCAGTGGAATAACACCACGAAGAAGTGGCGAACCCAGCAAAGAATGAGTCTGCGGATTGCGAAGCAATCCATTATCTGGAAAGGCAAGTAATACGACAATGGCGATATAGATAAGAGATGCAATACCGCTGTGTTTCAAGGCCGTTTTTT
>CALBLM010000297.1 GCA_937895695.1 uncultured Megasphaera sp. | reverse complement strand
TCGATGAATATCAGGATACGAACCATGCCCAGTATACATTGACCAAGTTGCTTGCAGCAAAATGGCGCAATATTTGTGTTGTTGGTGATGCAGACCAGAGCATTTATGCTTGGCGTGGTGCAGATATTCGCAATATTATGGACTTTACACGCGATTATCCCGATGCGGCCTCGATTAAATTGGAACAAAATTATCGTTCGACGAAGACGATTTTGCAGGCTGCGAATGCTGTTATCAATCACAACGAAGACCGTCCTAAGAAAAATTTGTGGACGGAAAATCAGACGGGATACAAGATTATTCATTATCATGCGCAGACGGAATATGATGAAGCCGATTATGTAGCCGGCGTCATCTACAATCGCCATGAAATCAGCCAAGAGCCGTATGGCAATATGGCCATTTTATTCCGTACCAACTCCCAGTCTCGTGTACTGGAAGAAAAATTGATGCGCTATGCCATTCCCTATACGATGGTAGGCGGCACGAAGTTCTATGACCGCAAGGAAATTAAAGATGTCATTGCCTATTTGCGTCTGTTATACAATCCGGAAGATAGTTTGAGCCTGACGCGGATTATTAACGTACCAAAGCGAAATATCGGCGCGACGACGCTGGAACATTTGACGGACTATGCCGAAGAACAAGGCATATCCTTATTTGAAGCCTTATCGTCGACAGAAGACTTACCCGTTACCAAACGGGCAAAAGCGGCGTTGGAAGATTTTTCTGTGACGATTTTTGAGCTCCTTAATCATGTCGATGAATGGAATGTACAACAAATCATGGAAGAAGTCATCAAGCAGACCGGATATGGTGCCATGCTGGATGCTGATGCTGCTCATGATACGCAGGGCGAAAGCCGTAAAGAAAATGTCGGCCAGTTTTTGACGGCAGCGAAGGAATACGTCGATGACAATCCAGACGGTACATTACAGGACTTTTTGGAAAATGTAGCCCTCGTCAGTGATGTCGATGAATTTGAAAGCAGCGAATCTAAAGTTACGTTGATGACTCTTCATGCTGCGAAAGGCTTGGAATTTCCCGTTGTTTTTCTTGTCGGACTCGATGAAGGATTGTTCCCGCACAGCCGGACTCTCATGGATTCAGCGCAAATCGAAGAAGAACGGCGATTGGCCTATGTCGGCATTACTCGTGCTGAACAGCAGCTATACGTAACCAATGCTTCAACGCGTACCATGTATGGTCGCATTTCGGCGTATA
>CALBLM010000296.1 GCA_937895695.1 uncultured Megasphaera sp. | reverse complement strand
AAAGGAGCGACAATGATGCTTTCTCCTTCATGAGGCAAATGCTGCCAGAGGTGTTCTGTAACAAACGGCATAAACGGATGGAGCATTTCCAGCGTATGTGTCAAGACATAGACGAGGACGTACTGGGCTGTGCGTTTGCTTGTTTCGTCATCGGATTTGTACAGACGCTGTTTTGCCAATTCAATATACCAATCGCAGTACGAATTCCAAATGAAGTTGTATACGGCATCGGCAGCATCGCCTAATTCAAATTTATCCAAGTTGGCCGTTACCTTGCGGATCGTATCATTGAAGGATGTCAAAATCCAACGGTCTGCCAAGGTCAAATCCGCATCTTCCGGTACGAAATCCGGGTCATAATCGGTAAGATTCATGATAACAAATTTGGACGCATTCCAAATCTTATTGGCAAAGTTACGATTGGCTTCAACACGTTCCATGTAAAAACGCATATCATTGCCCGGTGTATTGCCCGTAACAAGGGTAAAGCGAAGGGCGTCAGCACCATACTGTTCGCAAACACCCAAGGGATCAATGCCGTTGCCTAAGGATTTACTCATCTTGCGGCCTTGGCTATCGCGAACCAATCCATGAATAAATACGTGTTTAAACGGAATATCTTTCATAAATTCGCAGGTCATAAACATCATGCGGGCAACCCAGAAGAAGATGATATCATAGCCCGTAACAAGAACACTTGTCGGGAAGAACTGTTTGAGGTCTGCCGTTTTATCAGGCCAACCCATCGTCGAGAACGGCCAAAGCGCAGAGCTAAACCATGTATCCAATACATCTGGATCGCGATGAATATGTTTGCTGTGGCAATGCGGGCATTCTGTCAAATCTGTACGACTAACTGACGTTGCACCGCAATCATCGCAGTACCATACCGGAATCTGATGACCCCACCAAAGCTGACGAGAAATGCACCAATCATGAACATCTTCCAGCCAATGATTATAGGTCTTGGAAAAACGGTCCGGAACAAATTGGGTCTTGCCATTAGTTACTGCTTCTAAAGCCGCTTTCGCAAGGGGTTTCATTTTGACAAACCACTGTTTTGTCGAGAACGGTTCGACCGTTGTTTTGCAGCGTGAGCAATGACCAACGGCATGGGTCAATTCTTCAATATGATCGAGAAGGCCCAATTCTTTCAAATCTTCGACAACGGCTTTACGGCATTCTTCGCGAGTCATGCCATTGTATTTTTCACCGGCTTTTTCATTCATCGTACCATCTAAATTCATAATCATGATGGATTCCAAATGATGGCGCAGACCCATTTCAAAGTCGTTCGGGTCATGAGCCGGCGTAATTTTTACTGCGCCTGTACCAAAGTCAAGGTCAACATAGTCATCGGCGATAACTTCAACTTCCCGATTGACAAAAGGAACGACAACTTTTTTGCCAATATATTTCTTCATGCGTTCATCCTTCGGATTAACGGCTACGGCCGTATCGCCCATAATCGTTTCCGGACGGGTTGTCGCAATCATGATATAGTCGTCTTCACCGACAACAGGATATTTAATATACCATAAATGGCCTTGTACATCGGAATGGTCTACTTCGATATCACTCAATGCGGTATGGCAGTGCGGGCACCAGTTTGTAATACGCTGGCCTTGGTAAATCAAGCCTTTTTCATATAACGAAACAAATACTTCACGGACAGCGCGGGCACATGTATCATCCATAGTGAACCGTTTGCGGCTCCAGTCGCAGGAAGAACCCAAATGACGAACCTGTTTTTCAATCCGGTTGCCATATTGTTCTTTCCAAGCCCAAACGCGTTTTAAAAATTCTTCACGGCCAATATCATAGCGCGTTTTACCTTCTTCTTTGGCAAGCTGTTGTTCTACTTTGACCTGTGTAGCAATACCGGCATGGTCGGTTCCCGGAATCCAGGCAACATTATAGCCTTCCATTCGCTTAAAACGAACCAAAATATCTTGCAGTGTATTATCCAATGCATGGCCCATATGGAGCTGGCCCGTTACATTTGGTGGCGGCATAACAATGCTGAATGATTCTTTCGATGGGTCCGGATCTTGATGGAAATATCCATTCTTTTCCCAAAAATCATACCAAGACATTTCAATTTCATTCGGTGCGTATGCGCCTAATTGTTCTTTATTCCATTTCATCTGTTAATCCCTCCAACACACAAAAAGCGTTCCCCCATCCATAAGGGTTTCCCCTTAGGACGAAAGAACGCTGTATCTCTTCCGCGGTACCACCTAAGTTGCTCTTACTAGAGCCTCTTCATCAAACAGGTAACGGCTGCTATCCGGGCAGATCTTTCCTTCTGCCAGCTCCTGGGTGACTTGCTGCGGTATCTATGAATACCATTCCACCAACA
>CALBLM010000295.1 GCA_937895695.1 uncultured Megasphaera sp. | reverse complement strand
TTTAGGGGCCGGCGCCCTGGCAGGCACGACGTATCCGCTGGATCAGCCGTTTGTCGCTAAAACCTTGCATTTTGACAAATTATATGACAATAGTATGGATGCCGTCAGCGACCGCGACTATATCATTGCCTTTTTGGAATTTGCAGCCCAGCTTATGATGCACTTGAGCCGGTTGTCTGAAGAATTTATTCTTTGGTCTTCGTCAGAATTTAAGTTTATCGAACTCGATGATTCGCACTGTACAGGCTCTTCGATTATGCCGCAGAAAAAGAACCCGGATATTTGCGAATTAGTGCGCGGCAAAACGGGACGCTTTTATGGCCATCTCATGGGAGTACTGACGATGATGAAAGGCATTCCCATGGCTTATGACAAAGATATGCAGGAAGACAAGGAAGGTGTCTTTGACGCCATTGATAATTTGAAATTTGCCTTGACCATTTATGCAGCCATGATTGATAAAATGACTGTCAACGGTAAACGCATGCGCGAAGTATTGGAAAGCGATTTTTCCAATGCGACGGATATGGCAGATTACTTGGCTAAAAAAGGACTGCCCTTTCGAGAAGCCCATGCCGTTGTCGGCAAGGCAGTGCATTATTGCATTGAACAGGGAAAAGTACTGCAGCAGCTTACATTGGAAGAACTGCAGGCGATGAGTCCATTATTTGCAGAAGATATTCATCATTTCCTGGATATTGAAACGTGTGTCGATCAGCGAAATACCTATAACGGTACGTCGCCGGCTTCGGTACAGCGTCAATGCTGCAGCGGTCATGATACGATTGCAGCAGAACAACAACAAATAGGCCAGTGGGATACGACAGTATCCGCTGTCTATACACTCTTGCAATAAGCGGCAGGAGATATATAAAAACCGTCGTACATCTGTGCGACGGTTTTTGCTGTGCGTAAGATAAAGAAATGGATAGGCGAATGTGATAGAGCTAACGAATGATGCCTAAATGAGATATCCTGCGTGATGATGCGAATTTTTAGATATTTGGTTTTATAGTTGTCAAATAAACTTTAAATGCGGTATAATAATTTAGTATGGGAAGTTTTTATATTTTAGTCAATAAAAGGAAAGGAGAGGCGTACTTATGTCTATAGCACAAACGACATTAGCCGACTC
>CALBLM010000294.1 GCA_937895695.1 uncultured Megasphaera sp. | reverse complement strand
TGGATGTATACGAGAAATTAGAGGAATTACAGGAAAAAGCATTGCATGATGAAAAATGCAATGCTTTTTTATTTTTTGTTTTCGTATATTCAATACAATATATCCTCTGTAATAGAAGCTCTTTTGGTATTACCTATAAAAAATAGTTGTATCTCTTTCCTTAACATGATACTATGTAAAAGAGAATTGTTTTCAATAAAATATACAGAGGGGGATATCTCATTGCATATATCATCATATGGAAAAACACATGCTGCCAGCATGCATGCCCGTGAAATTTTACGCTATATCGGACCGGGTATTTTAATTACTGTTGGGTTTATTGATCCCGGAAACTGGGCATCTAATTTAGCTGCCGGTGCAGAATACGGCAATGTATTATTATGGATGGTAACACTATCGACTATTATGCTGATATTTCTGCAGCATAATGCCGCTCATTTAGGAATTGTCACTGGCTTATGCCTTTCTGAAGCAGCGACGCAGTATCTTCCGCATTGGCTTTCCCGTCCTATTTTAGCATCTGCTATGGCTGCTTCTATAGCAACGGCATTAGCTGAAATTCTTGGCGGAGCCATTGCCCTGCAAATTCTTTTTGGAATGCCTTTATTTTGTGGTGCTACCTTAACTGCCGTTCTTTGCGCTATGTTACTGCGTACCAATTCCTATCATAAAACGGAAAAAATTATTATTGCTTTTGTATCGATAATTAGTCTGTCCTTTTTAATAGAACTCAGTATGATTCCTATACAGTGGGGACAGGCTGCCGTTGGCTGGGTCATGCCTTCCATTCCCCATGGCTCGCTAGTCGTCATTATGAGTGTTCTCGGTGCGGTTGTCATGCCACATAACCTATTTCTTCATTCTGAAATCATTCAATCTCGGCAATGGCAGAAACACGATGAAAAAACAATAAAACAACAGCTTAACTTTGAATTTCTCGATACCATTTTTTCTATGGGTATCGGCTGGGCTATCAACAGTGCTATGATACTAATTGCGTCGGCTGTTTTTTTCTCCCATCAAATAGCTGTCACCGATTTGGTGCAAGCAACGGAGATGCTGCGACCTCTATTAGGAAATGCTGCAGCTGTATTATTTGCAGCTGCACTCCTTGTATCCGGTATTTCCTCTACTGCGACCTGTGGAATTGCCAGCGGCAGTATTTTTTCCGGCATGTTTGGAGAAACGTATAACATTCAAGATTATCATTCTTGGCACGGCGTATTACTTGCATATGGTATCGCCGTACTAGCGATTCTTTTTATTCCCGATCCGTTTATGGGACTCGTGTATTCCCAAATGTTACTAAGCATTCAATTGCCTATTACGATTGCCCTGTTAATCTATCTCACGTCTTCATCTCGTGTGATGGGAAAATTTGCCAACACATTACGCATGAAATGTATTCTTATTAGTATCGGCATACTGGTCGCTGTATTAAATATTGCCTTACTAGCAGATACATTATCCTTATGTTGAGTAGTTCATTGGATAACAAGCATACTACTACAAAGTTAAAAAATTCTATTTTACTAAAAAAGACGGACTCAATTATCTGAATCCGTCTTTTTCAACAGGCTATTCTGTTGTAGGCCATTGTGCTTATTCATTTTCTTTTGTAAGCGTTCCAAAAATTAAATCATGCAATGTAATCGTCGAAAAATAAGCAGCTAAATGATCCTGTATATGTTTTAAGGATACATGGATACTGCAATCTACCATCTTTTTCCGATATGGGCATTCATATTCTCCGTCCAAACAGCTACTCATCATGTTTTCCCTATCCATAACATGAATTAAATCCATCAATGTTACTTCATGTAAATCACTGATTAGACGACACCCGCCTTGTGCGCCACGAATAATCTCAATATAACCAGCACGTTCCAATTTTTTAGATATTTTGTACGCAAATTGGCGTGGAATAACTTGTTCATCACTGATTTCCCGAATATTTTTTAATCGCAGATTCAACAATGAACGCAAAATCCGAATAGCATAGTCTGTTTCTCTTGTAATAATCACGATAAATCCCCTTTAACTGTAATTATTGTCCCTATACTCCCTAACATCCAATACATTAGGTTAAATATACCCAAAAATGTGTTCTCGCCTTCTTTCTATATCATGTTTTGCAGTAATATTATCTATTTACTATTATACACAATATTCGGTTATTTTCCATTCTTTTTTATAAATATTGTAAACCTTTTTTGATTTTTAATCTTGGAAACTTATTTTTTATACAGAAATTATCCTAACCGTAATTTTCCTTATAGTTTCCTAAGAATCAGCTTATACAAAAGCTCTTTACTATCAGTTAAATTTTTCCGTACCATTTTTTAAGTTCACTCTCTTGCATGACAGTATAAAACCTTATATAATTAATACTTGTATGTATTAGGTTTGAATATAAATGAGGTGGAATATGTCTTTAGTTGATGAAGTAAATAATCGTCGCACCTTTGCCATCATCTCCCATCCAGATGCTGGTAAAACGACTTTAACAGAAAAACTATTATTATACGGCGGTGCCATTCATTTGGCTGGTTCTGTAAAAGCTAGAAAAACGGCCAAACACGCTGTTTCAGACTGGATGGAAATTGAAAAGCAACGTGGTATTTCTGTAACAAGTTCCGTTCTTCAGTTTGATTACGAAGGCCATCATATCAATATTTTGGATACGCCGGGCCATCAGGATTTCAGTGAAGATACATACCGTACGCTGATGGCGGCAGACAGTGCCGTTATGTTAATTGACGTTGCCAAAGGTGTCGAAGCGCAGACGAAAAAATTATTTAAAGTTTGTAAAGACAGAGGCATTCCTATTTTCACGTTTGTTAATAAAATTGACCATTTCGGCCGTAATCCATTTGATTTAATGGATGAAATCGAACATGTTTTAGGCATTCATGCGTATCCTATGAACTGGCCTATCGGCATAAATGGCAATTATCAAGGTATTTATGACCGTACAGCAGCATCTATTGAACTCTTTGAAAAAGATACGTCTCATGGGCAGCGAAAACTTGCTTCCACCAAAGGCTCTGCCGATGATCCGGCATTTAAGGAATTGCTCGACGAAGATGTTCACCAATCTTTGATTGATGACATTGAACTATTGGATATGGCTGGTGATGAATTTGATATGGAAAAAGTGAAGAGCGGTGAATTAACGCCTATGTTCTTCGGATCGGCAATGACAAATTTTGGTGTCAAACCATTTTTGGAAGAATTCTTGCGTATGGCACCTAAACCACAGCCACGCCATAGTTTGGAAGGCGTTATCGAACCAACGTCTGAGCAGTTTACATCCTTTGTCTTTAAAATCCAGGCCAATATGAATCCGCAGCACCATGATCGCGTTGTATTCATGCGTATCTGCTCTGGAAAATTTGAAAAAGGAATGACCGTTACACATCGTCAATCAGGTAAAACACTACGCCTGATGCAGCCGCAACAATTTTTAGCAACAGAACGCACGATTGTTGAAGATGCTTACCCTGGCGATATTATCGGTGTATTTGACAACGGTACGATGGGTGTTGGCGACACATTATTTTCTGGAAAGAAAAAAGTAACATTCAAAGATTTTCCTACATTCCCACCAGAATTATTTGCCCGAATTCGTGCTAAAGATTCCATGAAGCGAAAACAATTCCTCAAAGGCATGACACAGCTTGCTCAAGAAGGAGCTGTACAGATTTATGAAAACCTCGGTTCTATGGAAAGTTATATTGTTGGTGCCGTCGGCCAACTTCAGTTTGAAGTACTGGAATACCGTCTCAAACATGAATACGGTGTCGATTTAGAAATCAATAATCTGCCCTACACGGTTGCTCGTTGGATTCAAAGCAACGGACACGATTATAAAGAATTGAAAAATATCGACAGTGCTATGATTGTCAAAGACCATAAACAACGGGTTGTCCTTTTGATTGCCAATGAATGGCAGACAAATTGGATTATCGAACGAAATCCGGACTTTACGTTCTGTACGACTCCGGATGAATTGGCTATTGACGATATAGCTGAAAACTAGCTGTTAAATTACTTACCCCC
>CALBLM010000293.1 GCA_937895695.1 uncultured Megasphaera sp. | reverse complement strand
AAAACCGTTCTTCTGGAATATACGGGTCATATCCAATCGTCTTCATTTCCATGGCCTGCATGCGTTTGGCAATTCGCGAACCAATTCGGCCAACACCGATGATACCAATCGTTTTATCCTTAAGCTGAATACCTGTAAACCGACTGCGGTCCCATTCACCGGCCATCAAAGAATTATGAGCCTGCGGAATATGACGAGTAATGGCCATAATCATGGCACAAGTATGTTCTGTTGCTGCCATTGTGTTAGCCGTCGGCGTATTAACAACGACAATACCCCGTTCCGTTGCTTTCTTTATATCAATGCTGTCTACGCCAACACCGGCCCGGCCGACAACTTTCAACTTTTTAGCTGCATTAATAACTTTTTCTGTTACATGGGTCATAGAACGAGTAATTAATCCATCGTATTCACCAATGCAGGCAATTAATCCATCTTCATCGAGATTTTTCTTTACATCGACTTCATAGCCGTTCTTCCGTAATAAGTCTACACCTTTAACCGATACGTCATCGCTAACTAAAATTTTCATTGTATTATCCCCCTAAAGTTGTTTACCTTATCGTAAATTCTATTGTGAGTCTTTACGTATACAAATACATTAATGTTGTTTTTGAAATGTCTTCATAAAATCAGCTAAGGCCGCACACCCTTCTTCTGTTACGGCATTATATAATGATGCCCGGCAACCGCCAATAGAACGATGCCCTTTGACCCCAATCAAATCATGAGATGCAGCCTGGCTAACAAATTCTTTTTCCAGTTCCGGCGTTGCTAAATTGAATGTTACATTCATTAAGCTTCGTGAATCTTTCTGCGCATGGCCTTTATAAAATCCCTGGCTGTCATCAATCACGCTGTAAATCATATCGGCTTTAACTTGATTCCGACGATGCATCGCTTCCAAGCCGCCGTGATCGTCGAGCCAATGTGCCACTTTATTGACAAAATAAATATTAAATACAGGCGGCGTATTATATGTTGAATCATGTTCTACAAACGTTTTATACTGCAGCATCAATGGCAGATTATCATTGGCGGTTTGTAAAAATTCGTCTTTAATAATTGCAATTACTACACCAGCAGGACCTACATTTTTTTGAGCTCCTGCATAAATAAGATCAAACTGCTGTACATCTACAGGACGACTCAAAAAATCACTGGACATATCACAAATAACAGGAATATCAAAGGTTGGAAATATCTGCCATTCCGTCCCATGAATCGTATTGTTTGATGTCATATACACATAATCCGTATCAGGCTGTAAAACAAAATCCCTTTTCTTCGGTATATATGTAAAGTGATCTGCTTTGCTCGATGCAATTTCATAGGTTTCTCCAAAAAACTGGGCTGCTTTCATCGCTTTGTCAGACCAAACACCGGTATTGATATAGCCGCCCTTTTTCTTTAAGAAATTTGCAGCATGCATAACAAACTGCATACTGCCACCGCCTTGCATAAACACAATATGATATCCTTCAGGTACATGCAGCAGTTTTTTCAATGTCGCTACGGTATCATCCTGCATGTCTTGATAAGCAGCACTACGGTGACTAATTTCAACAATACTCATTCCCGTATGATTGAAATCTAAAAATTCACGTTGAACTTCCTGCAATACTTCCAACGGCATAGCCGACGGACCTGCATTGAAGTTGTACACTCGTTTCATACGTTACACCTCTCACTCACCAAGGAGCCGCAGGGAAAGCTCTCTTGCTAAAAAATCAATAAAACAAAAAAACTCCCGTCCCTTACAGGGACGAGAGTATATTCCCGCGTTGCCACCCAACTTGCCTTTCGGCCAACTTGTATCGCTATATCGGGCGTACCCGTCAAATTCATCATTTGCGGCTCCAGAGCGGAACGCCTTACTGTCTTACTGCCTCACACCGTCCGGCAGCTCTCTGCAAAGACAACCATAAGTTGCTTCTCTTTCATCGCCTTTAAAATATTGAGTTTATTATAAACACGTTTGTCCAATATGTCAAGACATATTCAT
>CALBLM010000292.1 GCA_937895695.1 uncultured Megasphaera sp. | reverse complement strand
CAGCTGGTGTAGTGTATGAGACATTTGTGTGACTCCTTTCGAGAGTTGTGCATAATTAAAACTATATCGTATATAATCATCTCATTATATCATGTATAGATGATGATGATAAAAATATACAACTAAAAAGTAGTAAGATATAGATAGAAATACTATATTAAACTATATGCAAATAGAGAATACATACTTAACGTAGACAAAATTATAAAATCGGAGTACAATAAATTAAAATACAGAAAATGCAATACATACATGTTATTTTTGCATTCATAGGAATAAAATTCGAGGAGGTGTGCATATGCGTTGGGAAGAAAAAACAGCAAATAATGTAAAAGAAATGAAACCGTCAGGGATTCGCAAGTTTTTTGATATTGCGGCGCAAGTAAAAGGGGTATTGTCCCTGAGTATTGGAGAACCGGATTTTGCTGCGCCAGATAAGATATTACATGCAATGGAACAGAGTTTGCAGCGTAAAGAAACGAGTTATACAGAAAATTCGGGTATATTGGAATTACGGCAGGAAGTGAGTCGATATGTTGACAAGCATTATGGACTTACGTATGCACCGGAAGATGAAATTTTAATTACTGTTGGCGTATCGGAAGGGCTATCTATGGCGTTACTGGCATATACTGAGCCAGGTGACGAAGTCATTATACCGGATCCGGCGTATGTAGCCTATCCGGCAGCTGTTGAGTTGGCTGGCGGCAAACCGGTATTTGTGCCGACGTATCCGGAAGATGATTTCAAACCAACAGTAGCAGCATTGGAAAAAGTAGTAACGCCGAAAACAAAAATTTTGGTTATCGGATATCCCAATAATCCTACTGGAACGGTTATGACTAGAGAAGAACTACTTCCTATTGCTGCATTTGCGAAAAAGTACAATCTGATTGTGATGACAGATGAAATTTATTGTGAATTGATGTACGGAGATACGGTATTTACTTCATTTGCTGCACTTCCAGATATGAGAGAACGGACAGTTGTTTTTAATGGTTTTTCTAAAGCTTGGGCCATGACGGGTATGCGGTTAGGATATATTTGTGCTCCGAAAGAGGGATTGGCACCTATTTTAAAACTGCATCAATATGCGATTATGTGTGCGAATACGCAGGCTCAGGTCGGTGGTATTACGGCATTGCGGGAGTGTGATGAAGAAGTTGAAACGATGCGGCAGGAATATGACCGGCGCCGTAAAGTGATATATCAAGGACTGCGTGAGATGGGATTGCCTGTATTTGAACCGAAGGGCGCGTTTTATATTTTCCCAGATATTCGGGTAACGGGTATGACATCGGCAGTATTTTGCGAAAAACTGGTACAAGAGGAAAAAGTTGCCGTCGTGCCGGGCTCAGCATTTGGTGAAAACGGAGAAGGGTTCGTTCGTATTTCTTATGCGGCGAGTATGGAAACGATTGAAGAAGCATTGCGCCGTATGGCACGTTTTGTAAAAAAATATAAAACAACATAATCATACAATAAAAGAATATCGTACAAAAAAGAGATGGTTTTGAAGCCGTCTCTTTTTTATATTATTTACTAAATAATATAATAGATATATACTATAGTACATAATTCTTAATGTTGATATTTTTTTGATGAGTCGTTAAATGCGTAGAAATTTATATCATGATTCGAGATAGTAACGGCATGCGTAGATAATTATGCTGCTTTTAAGCAATTCTAACTTGTATAGTATAGGATAAATGTTGTATAATTTGTCTTTGCGAGACTTAGCATCACGAAGCCTTTTTTTCCAAAGTAGCGGTTGATGTGGCCATGAATGATATCACATAGAATCAACGCGTAGCTCATGGTGAATTTATGCGATAAGGAGAAGATGAAAAGATACATGTGAAACGATAACCGCATAGAAATCAATATATCATAAGCAGAAGGAGCGAGACGGTAATGAAGTTAGATGCATGGGTGATAACAGAAAATTTTACACAGCGACCAGTTTGGGCAGAAATAGATTTGGATGCGGCAGCTGCTAATATGCGTGAATTACGTAACCTGGTAGGCCCGCAAGTACTGATTGCATCTGTTGTAAAAGCCAATGCGTATGGACATGGTGCGATTGAAATGGCCAAGATATATTTGGAAAATGGGGCTGACCAGTTGGCGGTTGCCTATTTAGATGAAGGAATTGAATTGCGCCAGGCAGGCATTACGGCTCCTATTTTTATATTGGGACATACCGATGGCTGTCGGGCATCAGAGTTGATTACGTACGGTATTGATGCGGCAGTCTTTCATGAAAGAGATGCACAGCGTATTTCTGAGGAAGCGGTTCGGCAAAACCGCACGGTGTGTGTGCATATTGCCGTCGATACCGGTATGGGCCGTATTGGTTTTTTGCCAAATGAAGAAAGTATTTCTTCTATTAAGCGTATTGCGTTGCTTCCCAATATGCGTATAGCAGGAATGTTTACTCATTTTTCCGTATCGGATATGGCTGATGCCGAAAGCATTGCATATACCAAAAAACAATATGAACGACTGCAATGGTTTTATCGAAGACTCAAAGAAGAACAGGTTACCATTCCTATTTGTCATTGCTGTAGCAGTGCGGCTACTTTGGAGTTTCCTGATTTTCGGTTTGATATGGTTCGTCCTGGCATTGTTCAGTATGGGTGTGAGCCGTCAGAAGAAGTCATTACCAAGGATTTTGTGCCATATCCCGTTATGTCGTTGCATTGCTGTGTTTCTCATGTAAAAGTTGTAGAACCAGGAGAAGCAATTAGTTACGGCAGACATTTTACCACCCAAAGACGGACAAAAATCGCGACATTGCCGATTGGGTATGCTGATGGATATTCCCGACTGCTTTCCAATAAAGCGCATGTATTAGTTCATGGACAGCGTGTGCCTCAAATTGGTAATATTTGCATGGATCAATGTATGATTGATGTCACAGATATACCCGATGTAGCAGTTGGTGACGAAGTCGTATTGTTTGGCAGACAAGGACAGGCTTCGGTGCCTTTAGAAGAACTTTCGCGATTGATGGGAACGATCGATCATGAAATACTTTGTAATATTAACCGTCGTGTGCCGCGTATTTATATTAAAGAAGGACATATAGTTCATCGTACAGACTATTTAAAACATAAATGAGTTTATTTTATATAGAGATATTTAATGTATAATACCATTAAAGGTAATATAATATAGAGACTGGCAGGCAATCGAAATACTTGCTAGTCTTTTTTTAACAAATTATTTGACTTTTTGACTAATTGGCGACTTTTTGCCTTAAAATCATTGACAAACGTAGGTAATCATGCTATCTTGTATATAGTTGTTAGCAGTCATATACAAAGAGTGCTAACAATAGTCAAATGAGCAGAGGTGATGAGTATGGATTTGGATGAGAGAAAACAGAAAATACTGCAAGCTATCATTCAAGACTATATTACATCTGCAGAACCGGTTGGTTCACGTACTATAGCACGCAAGTACAATTTGGGTGTTAGTGCTGCGACGATTCGTAATGAAATGTTCGATTTGGAAATGCTTGGCTATTTAGAACAGCCACATACTTCAGCAGGTCGTGTTCCTTCCAGTAAAGGATATCGGTTTTACGTAGATTGCCTATTAGAACCGACAAAAATCTCAGATGACGAAAAAAAGTTTGTTCAGAACTGGTTTCAGGACAAGATGAACAATGTGGATCAGATTTTTCAGTCAACAGCTAAAGTGTTGTCAAAGATTACGCATAATGTAACGTTGGTAATGGCATCACAGCAACTTAGCTCTAAATTAAAGTATATTCGATTTTTACCGTTAGACAGCAGACGCGCCATTATGATTGTCGTCGCTGATTCTGGTAAAATTGAAAACTGTATTTATCCGAAGCCGGAAAACACGGATGTAGATGAATTGAATATCATTGCTGAAAAATTAACACATTATTTAGCAGGCGTGCCAATGTCACAGATTAATGTAGCCATGTTAGAGCAATTTCATGATTCCATTATTGATGAAGTGGAATTATACCGGTTAGCATTTCGCTCTATTCAACGGGCCTTTCGCAAGGAACATCAGTTGTATCAAGGCGGAGCGATGGAATTACTCAATAAGCCTGAATTTAAAGATGTGACAAAAGCTAAAAATTTATTTACAGTCTTAGAAGAACAAGATGTAGTTACTAATTTGCTGCATGATGATGGCAGCACCCCGGATAAGCGGGTAACCGTACGCATCGGAGATGAAACAAAACTTTCATCAATTAACGACTGCAGTATTATCGAGGCAACGTTTAAAGCACATGATGTCGTCTTGGGAAAAATTGCTGTTTTGGGACCGACACGTATGGAATATGCAAAAATTATCGGCCTATTGGATTTTATGAAACAGCATGTTACACATATCTTGGAACATTACCGCGATGATACGTAGGAGGATTGGATACAGATGAGTAAAGATAAAAAACATAATAAAAAAGAAAAAGAAGAAATAAAAGAACAGACAGAAAACATAAAAGAAGAAGTAAAACAAAAAGAAAATGCCAAGCCGGCAGATGATGGAAAAGAAGCTAAACAAGATGTAAAACAGGAAACTTCTTCAACGGATGCCGATACAAAAGCAGACGCAGCAGTCGCAGAAATGCAGCAGCGGTACGTACGTCTGCAGGCTGATTTTGCAAACTTCAAGAAACGTACAGCCAATGAAAAACTTCAGATTTCTGAAGTCGTCAAGATGGATGTACTAAAAAACGTATTGCCTGTGATTGATAATTTTGAACGGGCTCTGAACATTCCACAGGATAAGCTGACAGATGATTTGAAATCGTTTGTAGATGGTTACAGCATGATTTACAAACAACTCGTAGGCGTGTTGGAAAAAGAAGGCGTCAAGAAAATTGATGCCGTAGGCAAACCATTTGATCCGAATTATCATCAAGCTGTCATGCGGGTGCCGAGTGATGAATACGATGATGATATTGTCGTAGAAGTATTGCAAGAGGGCTATTTGCTGGGAGATAAAACATTACGCCCGGCAATGGTAAAAGTAGCATTTAACGGTTAATTATCGTAGAAATAATGAGGAGGAATTAATTATGAGTAAAGTAATTGGTATTGACTTAGGTACGACTAACTCCGTAGTAGCTGTCATGGAAGGCGGCGAACCTACGGTTATCACAAACACTGAAGGTTCTCGGTTAACTCCGTCTGTCGTTGGTTTTTCTAAAACAGGCGAACGTCTTGTAGGTCAGTTGGCTAAACGTCAGGCTGTTTCCAATCCGGACAACACCATTTCTTCTATTAAACGTCATATGGGTGAAAATTACACCGTAGACGTTAATGGCAAAAAATATACACCGCAGGAAATTTCAGCAATGATTCTTCAGAAATTGAAAGAAGACGCTGAAAGTTACTTGGGTGAAAAAGTTACACAGGCTGTTATTACTGTTCCGGCATACTTCAATGATGGTCAGCGTCAGGCTACGAAAGATGCAGGCAAGATTGCTGGTTTGGATGTTCTTCGTATTGTTAACGAACCGACAGCAGCTGCTTTGGCATATGGCCTTGATAAAGGCGGCGATGGCAAGATCTTGGTATTTGACCTTGGCGGTGGTACATTCGATGTATCTATTCTTGAATTAGGCGATGGCGTATTTGAAGTAAAAGCTACCAACGGTAATACACACCTCGGCGGCGATGATTTCGATAATGCCGTTATGAACTGGATGATTAGCGAATTTAAATCGCAGACCGGCATTGATCTTTCAACGGATAAAATGGCTGAACAGCGTCTTAAAGAAGCTGCTGAAAAAGCTAAGATTGAATTGTCTACGGTTCTTTCTACAAATATCAACTTACCGTTTATCACAGCCGATGCTACAGGCCCGAAACATTTGGACCTTACCCTTACACGTGCTAAATTCAATGAATTAACTGAAGATTTAGTACACGCTACAATGGAACCGACGAAAAAAGCAATTGCTGATTCCGGTTTCTCCATTGATGAAATTGATAAAATTATTCTTGTTGGTGGTTCCAGCCGTATCCCTGCTGTTCAGGAAGCTATTAAAGAAATTTTGGGTAAAGAACCGAGCAAAGGCGTTAATCCTGATGAATGCGTTGCTATCGGCGCAGCTATCCAGGCCGGCGTTCTCGTAGGTGATGTCAAAGACGTATTGCTCCTCGATGTTACACCGTTGTCCTTAGGTATCGAAACCCTCGGTGGTGTCTTCACAAAAATTATCGATCGCAACACCACAATTCCGACATCTGGCAGCCAGGTATTCTCTACAGCCGTAGACAATCAGCCTTCTGTTGATGTTCATGTCCTGCAGGGCGAACGTGAAATGGCCGCTGATAACAAATCTTTAGGTCGTTTCGAATTGACAGGTATCCCGGCAGCTCCGCGTGGAGTACCTCGTATTGAAGTATCCTTCAATATCGATGCTAACGGTATCGTAAACGTTTCTGCAAAAGACCTCGGTACAGGTAAAGAACAGAAGATTACAATTAAATCTTCTTCTGGTTTGGATAAGAGCGAAATTGACCGCATGGTCAAAGAAGCTGCTGCTCATGAAGCAGAAGATAAAAAACGTAAAGAAGGCATTGAAGCTAAAAATAACGCAGATTCCTTGATTTATCAGGCTGAAAAAACAGTAAAAGAATTAGGCGATAAAGCAGATGCAGCAAAAGTTTCTGAAATCAAAGATAAAATTGCAGCCCTCAAAGAAGCTGTAAAGAGCGATGATGTAGATCAAATTAAAGCTGCTTCTGAAGCATTGACAAAACCGTTATATGATTTGACAAGTGAAATGTACAAAGAAGCCGGTGCACAGCAGCAAGCTGCACAAGGTCAACCAAATGCTGGTGCCCAAGCCGGTGCACAACAGCAAAGCGATGCACAAGGTGAAAAAGTCGTTGATGCAGACTACAAAGTAGTCGACGACGATAAGAAGTAAGATAGATAAGAGGGGCTGCCCACTATGAGTAAAAGAGATTATTATGAAGTACTTGGCGTTCCAAAAGATGCCAGCGATGCTGAAATAAAAAAAGCATTCCGTAAATTAGCAATCAAGTACCATCCTGATAAGAACCGGGACAACCCTAAAGCTGCTGAAGAAAAATTTAAAGAAGTCAATGAAGCGTATAGCGTATTGTCTAATAAACAAAAACGTGCGCAATATGACCAGTTCGGTCCCGACGCATTCCAAAATGGGAATGCTGCCGGTGCCGGCGGCTTCGGCGGTCAGGGCTTTGGTGGTTTTGGCGGCTTCGGTGGTTTTGGACAAGGCGGCGGTCAGGGCTTTGGCGGTTTCGAAGATATTTTCGATTCTTTCTTTGGCGGCCAGGGCAGCCGTCAATCCAATAATGGTCCTCAACGAGGTTCCGATTTGCGGTTTGATGTAACCATTTCTTTTCAGAATGCTGTATTCGGTACAGAAATGGAAATTGAAGTACCTAAAGAAGAAACCTGTGATCGTTGTAATGGCACGGGAGCTGAACCGGGAAGTACAGTGGAAACGTGTCCGCATTGTCACGGTACTGGTCAGCAGCGGGTTGTACAAAATACACCGTTTGGCCAAATGGTCAATGTTCGGACTTGTTCCTATTGCGGTGGTACAGGCAAGCTGATTAAAAAGAAATGTACCAAATGCCATGGTGCAGGAACAGTCAAAGTACGCAAAAAATTAAAAATCAAGATTCCTGCAGGTGTCGATGACGGTGCACGGCTTCGTGTAGCTGGTGAAGGTGAACCGGGTATTCGCGGTGGCGGACATGGCGACTTATACGTATATATTTTTGTACGTAAAGATTCGCAGTTTATCCGCGAAGGTAATGACATTCTTTCTAAAGAAACGATTTCCTTTGCCCAAGCTGCCTTAGGTGCGACGATTCGCGTCGATACATTAGACGGTAAAATTGATTTGAAAATTCCGGCAGGTACGCAAACGGGAACGGTATTCCGTATCCGCGGAAAAGGTGTTCCTGTCTTAGGTTCACAAAATCGCCGTGGTGATCATCATGTTCAGGTGACGGTCGCTGTACCGAAAAAAATGAGTGCTAAGCAAAAAGAACTGCTCAAAGAATTTGCTTACGCTGGCGGCGAAACCTGGGTGGGGGAGCCAAAGTCGGCTGAACAACCGGTAGCAAGCTCTAAAACGCAGGATAAACCGAAAGAAAAGAAAAGCTTTTGGAGCAAACTGAAAAAAGATATAAAAGAAGATTTATAATATAAATGAAAAGGGAGAACAGTCGATGAAGTGGAATGAAATCGATTTGCTTGTTTCCCCAGAGGCCACCGATTTGGTGGCCCTTCTTTTATATGAATGCGGCAGCAATGGTTCGATTATTCATGATGAAGAAACCGATGAATGGGGTCGTATTCGTATAACGGCGTATTTTCCGCCGGAAGAGGGAAACGCAGCAGAACAGGTACGACACCGCATGACGGCATTAGCGGCGCGGGACACAGCATTGAACAATTGGCAGATTATCGAACAAGAAGCAGATGATCAAAGCTGGCTATATGCATGGCAGAAATATTTTCATCCTAAAAAAATATCCCATACGTTTTGGGCAGAACCTACATGGGAAACAGTCACGCCAGCGGCGGGAGAACAGACTATTGCTATTGATCCGGGACTGGCTTTTGGCAGTGGGTTTCATGTGACGACATGTATGTGTGTGCAATATTTAGAACAAGCTGTTAAGCCCGGCGATGTCGTTTTTGACATTGGAACAGGTACAGGTATCTTGGCTATTGCAGCGGCTAAATTAAGGGCATCCCATGTGGTAGCTGTTGATTTTGATGAAAAAGCAGTGGTCCAAGCTAAACACAATGCGGCGTTAAATGGTGTGGAACATACCCTTACTATATCTAATAGTGACTTATTGTCGGCTGTTTCCCGAGATGAAGCCAAAGCAGATGTTGTTGTTGCCAATTTGGTAACCAATGCGGTTCTTATGCTGCTACCTTCTCTAGCTGATTATATGAAACCAAACGCCGTTTGCATTGCCAGTGGCATTATTGATGAACGTATTGATGAAGTACGCAAAGCGGCAGCGGCAGCTGGCTTTCGTTGGGAAGATGAACAACTGCAGCAAGGCTGGTATGCAGTAATGATGAGGAGGGCGTAATGCGAAAAATATTTACGAAGTTTCCTATTTGCGGAACCTTTGAGTTATCTGCCGATGATGCCCATCATGTACTCGTCGTATTGCGGCATACTGTAGGCGATACGCTCAATGTGACCGATTGCACCGGTGCTACGTATGAGTGTTTTATTACACGGATGGAAGGACATTCAGCATTTTTGACACCGGCCCGAAAAATTTCTGACGGCAGTGAAAAAAATGGTACGATTATTCTAGCAGCTGGACTTTTAAAAAGTGATAAATTTGATTGGGTAGTTCAAAAAGCTACGGAATTGGGTGTTGGGATAATCATTCCTGTACAAATGGAACATTGTGTAGTAAAATTAGATAATAATCGCCGTAAAAGCAGGCAGGAACGATGGCAGCGTTTAGCATTGGAAGCGGCTAAGCAATGCGGCCGTGATGATGTGCCGACAATTGCCGATGTTTGTGATTTTCCAACACTGGTGCGAACATATAGCGAAGATCGATTTGTCATTCCCTATGAACAAGAAACGGCGCCGCTGGCAGACGTATGCAAAGAAGTGCGCGTAGGGGATATCGTCATTTGTATTGGCCCAGAAGGCGGATTTGCCGACAAGGAAATTGCCCTTGCGTCCAAACAGTTGTCCTGGTGCCGGACTGTATCACTGGGACCGCGAATTTTACGGGCTGAAACGGCTTCGATTGCGGCGTTATCTATTATCATGTATGAAAGAGGATTTAAGTAAATGCCAACTATAGCCTTTGCAACGCTAGGATGTCGTGTGAATCAATATGATACAGACAGTATGCGCGGACTGTTTCTTTCAGAAGGGTTTACGGATGCTGACTTTAATGATATGGCTGATGTCTATGTCATTAATACATGTTCTGTAACGCAAATGGGAGAAAAGAAATCCCGTCAACTAATTCGACGTGCTAAAAAACGTAATCCCCTATCCAAAGTCATCGTTACGGGCTGTTATGCACAGCTGGATCCCAAACTGCTGGCTGCTATGGAAGGTGTAGATGCTGTTATCGGAACGAACGAAAAGAAACAGATTGTTTCGATAGTTACGCAACTGCTGAGAAAAAACGATATAGAAACAATCCAGGCTGTACACAACGTATTGCAGCCAGATGCATTTGAAGAAATTCCTTTATATCCATCTGCTGTAGAACATACACGGGCAGATTTAAAAATCCAGGAGGGATGCAATAATTTTTGTACATACTGCATTATTCCGTATACGCGCGGCGGGTTGAAATCCCGTCAGCCCGATGCCGTTGTTGCAGAAGCCAAACGGCTTATTTCTTTTGGCTTTAAAGAATTGGTACTGACAGGTATTCATTTGGGTGCCTATGGTAAAGAGCTGCCGGAAAAACCCACATTAGCCTTGATTTTACGACGCCTTTTACAGGAAACAGATGTACAGCGCATTCGCTTAGGTTCGGTAGAATCACTGGAGGTCGATGATGATTTAATTGATGTGATTAATTCATCATCACGCATTTGTCCGCACTTGCATTTGCCTATTCAGTCCGGGTCTGATACGATTCTTAAAGCCATGAAGCGTCATTATACGAAAGCAGAGTTTATCGATTTAATTCGCATATTGCGGCAGCGTATTCATGGTCTAACGATTTCCACGGATTTAATATTAGGATTTCCCGGTGAAACAGATGCTTTATTTGCGGAAACGATGGAAACGTTGCGCCTACTGCGTTTTTCACATATCCACGCCTTTCCCTATTCACCACGCAAAGGAACGCCGGCAGCTGTGATGAAACAGCAGGTGCCGCAGGAGATTAAAAAGAAACGTGTCGAAATGGTAAATGCCTTATCAGCTGTACAGAAGGATGAATTATTACAGAGGATGCTTGGCTCTACCGTTCAGGTATTGATTGAGACACAAACGGACAGCAAGGGTGAAGGTTTTTCTGAAAACTATGAACGGGTCTGCGTTGATGGACTACCGGCAGCATGTGAAGGGAAAATTGTTGCTGTAGAACTGCAACAAGCAGATAACCATATTCTATTTGGAACCTATAAGGAGGAATTATAACATGGAAGATTGCTTATTTTGTAAAATCAGTAAAGGGGAAATTCCTAGCACTAAAGTATATGAAGACGATGATTTCTATGCCTTTAAAGATATTGCGCCTGTAGCTCCCGTACATGTATTGGTTATCCCTAAAAAACATATTGCCAACATTGCCTCTCTGACTCCGGATGATGCCGATGTAGCTGGCAAGATGCTGTATACGATTCAAAAAGTAGCGCAGATTTTAGGTATTGATAAAGATGGCTATCGCGTTGTTTTCAACACGGGTGAAAAAGCCGGTCAGACTGTACATCACATGCATGCCCATATTCTTGGTGGTAAAGAAATGGCTTGGCCAGGTGTATAATGAACGAATTACGACAGCCTAAAAGTACAAACACAGTTGGGACCCAGTCTTGCCCTAACCGCAAGATACGTCATCATAAACATCCCAAACAAATTCATTCAGGTACGATCATTCGTTTGATTGCCTTTATTGGTATGATTGCTGTTTTAGTCATCATGTCTATGTTGCGGAAATTTTGACCGGACAGCTATCAGATCATTTGCACGATAGGTAATATAGAGAATATATATTGATTCAAATGAGTTCAGGCATAAAAAAACTGAACTCATTTTTTATGTATTGAGAAGGTAAGGTGCAAAGTGGGTATTTACTTCCGATTAGATCGATCGGAGTATGCTGCCTATATTGAGATGAAGCAACGATTTTTGCAGTATATACAGCAGGATATGAAATTGTTTGTATATCTAGAAGGTTTAATGATGCTCTTTCGCATTCTTTTTATTGGCATATATGCGAGTCAATTAAATAATGCTGGATGGAGTGATATTGGGTATGCACTGTGGCTTGGCATACGAATTAGTCTTAAAACAGCAGCGTTTTTGACGGCTTTTTCATTTATATTTGCTACGATTGTAGGTACTGTTTGGAAAAGATGGCCTGCTAAAAAAATTCGATGGGTCATGGGAAGTATATGTTCTGGGCTATTGGCATTGCTTTTTATGATTCGCATTCCCTATTATCAAGCATTCCATTCTTCCTTTAACATTATGATTTTTAACGGAATGCAGGATGATGTCCACGCCATTTGGAATACAATGGTTCAACAATATCAAGTATGGCCGAAATTGGTCGGAACGTTTTTGCTGATAGCTCTTGTAGTGTATGGATGGAAACAATTGATGCACATTCGTCGATGGCAGCCAGTCCATCA
>CALBLM010000291.1 GCA_937895695.1 uncultured Megasphaera sp. | reverse complement strand
ACAAATTAGGTCAACGACTTCGTGGGCATGTTCACGAATATATGCTTGAATTGCAAAATTTAATTTTTTGTTCATACACATAATCTCCTTATAAATTTTATAAAATGGTAATAATAACTTAAAATAAATATTAATAAAACGTTTGACTTTTTACTAATTTTATTGTATTATCATACCATGCAATGGCGCATATATCAATGAGCCATTGCATTTTTTTTAGTAGCTGTTTTGCTGTATGGAGGGGAATGGCAAGGCAGAAAATACTAAGGGGGAGATTGTTTATGGGGACTTATATTGCAAAGCGTTTAGCCATATCGATTCCGGTACTGTTTCTTATTTCAGTAGGAGCATTTATCCTAGTACATCTCACGCCGGGCGATCCTGCCGATATGTATATTACACCCGATATGACGCCGACGCAAATTGAAATGACACGGGCTGCGCTGGGGCTGGATAAGCCGTTGATTGTTCAATATGCAGATTGGGTTGGCAATTTCCTGACAGGAAATCTGGGATTTTCATTTGGAAACCGCCAGCCTGTTTTGGATATTATCGAACAGCGTCTGACACCGACACTGCTGCTCATGAGTTTGAGTCTGTTTGTTGCGTATATCACGGCAATTCCCTTGGGGATTTGGGCGGCTGTTCGCAAAGATTCGCTGCTTGACCGCTGCATTATTGGCTGGACTTTCTTGAATGTGTCCTTTCCGCCGTTTTTTTTAGGATTGGCGCTTATTTATATTTTTGCTGTACAGCTGGACATATTCCCGACAGGGGGAATGAGTGTGTTAGGTTCGGACAGCGATGTGGCAGAACTGCTCATGCATTTGGTGTTGCCGGTGATTGTCATGGCGTCGCAGTTTTCGGCGAATATGATTCGCTATGTCCGTTCTAGCGTCATTGATGTCATGCAGCAAAATTATATCCGGACAGCTCTTGCCAAAGGACTCAGTTGGCGGCAGATTTTATGGCATCATGTACTGCGCAATTCTTTGATTCCGATTATAACGGTTATTGGTACGGATTTACCTAAAATTATTGGCGGGGCTGTCATTACAGAACAGATTTTTCAATGGCCCGGCATTGGTTCCTTGACGGTTGCGGCGATTAATTCCCGTGATTATCCGGTATTGATGGCAATCGTTATATTATCGGCTGTTGCCGTATTGATTGCCAACATTATCATTGATATTTTATATGCTGTTATTGACCCGCGCATTACATATGGAAAATAAGGGGGAAGTCATATGGATCCAAAAAAATTCGTATTGCTGCATCAAACGCAGGGGGCGGCAGATATGCCTGCTGCGGTCCCCGAAGAACACGAGCAGGCCGACACTGATGAATTAGAATCATGGGGAAAAATAACATGGCGTAGGTTTTGTCAAAACAAAGCGGCTGTGTACAGTATGATTATTTTAATTATTACGATTTTAATTGCTGTGTTGGCACCGGTTATAGCCCCGTATGATCCGGCACAGACTGTAGGGGCTTTTGACGAAAGTCCGTCCTCTTCTTTCCTTTTGGGAACGGATGACGTAGGGCGGGATGTATTGAGCCGGCTCATTTATGGCTCACAGGTTTCGCTGATTGTCGGCATAGGTTCTGTTTGCATCTATGCGCTTATCGGTGTCACGCTGGGCTTGCTTTCCGGCTATTTCGGCGGTTGGCTGGATGGCTTGATTATGCGTATGACAGAAGTCTTTATGTCGTATCCGCAGTTCATGATTATTTTGGTTATTGTCAGCCTGATTGGTCCCAATATGTTAACGGTTATGCTGGTTATGGGGTTTATGGGCTGGCCGCCCATTTGCCGCCTTGTCCGCGGTGAAGTTATGCGCATCAAATCAATTGATTATGTAGCGGCAGCCATTGTTACAGGCTATTCACCCTGCACGATTGTGTTTCGTCATATTCTTCCCAATGTGCTGTCTCCCATTTTAGTTAACTGTACTTTTGGGATTGCCCAGGCCATTTTAATTGAAGCAGCTCTTAGCTTTTTGGGTATGGGCGTACAGCCACCGGCTTCCAGCTGGGGTAACATGCTGACAAGCGCCCAGTCGATTATGATTTTGTCAGAAGAACCATGGCGCTGGATTCCGCCGGGCATTGCTATTTTGATTGCTGTACTGACGATTAACTTCTTAGGTGACGGGCTGAATGAAGCTATCCATGGAGATGCCAAATAATGCAGGGTAGTAACGCAATGCCAACAGGTACTGCGTATAAATTATAAAACTACAATGAGAGGGGTAATTGATATGAGCCTATTGCAATGGATTCACAGAAAAAGAAATCTTGTATTAGCTGTTTCTCTGGCACTGGGGGTTGCCATGCTGAGCGGCTGCGGCGGCTCCGGGGGAAGCGGCGGCAAGGGAAAAACCAACTTGACGATTGGCATGACCAACGCGCCGGCTGGATTTAATCCGTTGTTTAATCCGGATATTGTTGGACAGTTTACGTTGCGGTTTATGTATGATACGCTGCTGGGCATGCCAGAACCCAACAAGTTTACGCCGCAGCTGGCTGATAGTTTTGATACGCAGGATAATCAGAACTTTACGATTAAACTAAACGAAAAAGCAAAATGGTCCGACGGTCAGCCGATTACGGCAGAGGATGTAGTCTTTACCTTGAATACGATTGCCAATCCCAGCGTAGAAACGACAAAAGGCTCTTACATCTGCATGCTTGACGGCGTCAACAACGTTGGCAAACTGGAAAGCGGTGAAAAGATTCCCGGCTTGGAAGCCAAAGATGAACACACCGTCGTGCTGCGCACGAAACGGCCTGTCGATCCCAACTATATCAAGAGTATGTTGGGGTTTGAAGTCTATATTATTCCAAAGCATGTCTTTGAAAAAATCAATCCGGCAGATATTGGTACATCTGAAGCCGTTACCAAACCGTCCGTTACCAGCGGCACATACAAATTTGTCGATTATAAAACCAATGACCATGTCGAACTGGCTTCCAACGATGAATATTATAAAGGCACGCCGAAATTGAAAAAAGTATTTTTGAAAGTGATGAACGGCACCAACTTGGTAACGGAATTGAAATCGGGCAACGTACAGTTGGCAGCTGCCGGCGGCATTGGTGTCATTCCGATTAAAGATTTGGATGTTCTCAAAAAAGACAGTAAACTGGATGTTAAAACATCTCCGTCTTTGAATACCCAGTATTTGGAAATCAACAACCAGAATCCGGCATTTAATGTCAAATTCCGTCGCGCCGTAACAATGGCCAT
>CALBLM010000290.1 GCA_937895695.1 uncultured Megasphaera sp. | reverse complement strand
TCTTTTGGACGCGTCGATAATTCAACATGATATTCCAAGCCGAACTGTTTGTATGCTTTATCGAATAAGTCCATAACGCCGGAAATTTCTTCTTTCATCTGGCTCGGCAACATGAAGATATGCGCATCATCCTGGGTAAAGCAGCGAACACGGAACAAGCCGTGCAGTGCGCCGTGCAATTCATGACGATGAACAATCCCCAATTCAGCCATCCGCATCGGGAAATCACGATAGCTATGAACATTGCTCTTATAAACAAGAATACCACCTGGGCAGTTCATCGGTTTGATGGCATAGGGCTGTTCATCAATGGTCGTGAAATACATATTGTCGCGGTAATGATCCCAGTGGCCGGACTGTTCCCACAATTGACGGTTTAAGATGAGCGGCGTCATAATTTCATCATAGTCGGCTTCATCATGCAGTTCATGCCAGAATTTAAGCAAGTTGTTGCGCAAAATCATTCCCTTGGGATGGAAGAACGGGAAGCCTGGGCCTTCTTCGTGGAAGCTAAAGAGCTCGAGCTGTTTGCCCAATTTACGATGATCTCGTTTTTCCGCTTCTTCCATCATTTTCAGATAGTCGTCCAAATCGGATTTCTTTTGAAACGCTGTACCGTAAATACGCTGCAGCATTTTATTCTTTTCATCACCGCGCCAGTATGCGCCTGCGACCGTACGAAGTTTGAAGGCTTTGACCTGCCCCGTTGTTTCGCAGTGCGGACCGGCACACAAATCGACAAAATCGCCTTGACGATACAAGGAAATAACGGCATCTTCCGGCAATTCTTCAATCAATTCTACTTTATAATCCTGGCCGGCATCTTTGAACAATTTCAACGCATCGGCACGGGATACGATTTCTTTGGTAATGGGCAGGTTTTCTTTGACGATTTTTGCCATTTCTTTTTCAATCGCTTCAAAATCATCCTGCGTAAAGCGATGGTCCGTATCCATGTCGTAATAGAAACCGTTTTCAATAGATGGGCCGATTGCAAATTTTACGTCCGGGAACAAATGTTGAATTGCCTGCGCCATAATATGAGATGCTGTATGGCGGAGTGTATCTTTCCCTTCTTGGTCATCAAAAGTAAGAAATTCTACGGTCGAGCCATCAACAATCGGTTCTCTCAAATCCGTAACTTCTCCATTTACCTTTGCAACTAATACTTTTTTCGCCAGACTATTGCTGAGCGTTTTGACAGCTTCGTACAACGAAATGCCATCGGCAAATGACTTTTTGCTGCCATCTTTTAACACTAATTCTGCCATTACAAACATCCTCCTTAATACTAAAAAAGCTCCCGTCCTCAAGGGACGAGAGCATTACTCACGTGGTTCCACCCTAGTTCAGCAACCGTAGCTGCTGTACTCAAGCGTGATAACGGAACGACCGGACTGCCATACTTTAGTTCCGACAGTCAGCTCCAAGGCGGTAATACACTAGGGAATTAAAAGCACTCACACCATCTATGCTTCTCTCTGAATAACACCGGTTAGGTATCATGTCCTTGTCACAGCTTATTTCTATATCATATACATATCGCTATGTATGAACAAATTATACGACCGGAATATCGCCTTGTCAAGAGGAAATGTCATATGCCAGCATGTCCAATAAAACAGCGACATTTTCTGTATCATATTCGATTTGTTCTGACCAACTGCGAATCGCCTCTTGCAGACAGCCTGTTTGCAGATATGTCAGTAAAATAAAGGTCGTATTCATATGGGCATAGGCCGTCACGACGTCAATGGGCCATGTATCGCATTGCCCTAGCTGACGGTACAAGATATATTGATAAATCCGATTCCAATGAGACAGCAGTCCTTTTTGTATGACCATTGTCATTTGATGTAGCAGCGAATCGGCCCGCGCCTGCATCAACTGGATCTGCTGTGTCCATATTTCATTGATAGGTTCCGTTTGAGCTAGACAGTCTAGGACAAACTGGCCATACGCTGTCGAAGCTTTGGGTTCATACATTTGTTGTGCCACTGGGATAGGCAGTTGGATGTATGCCAAAAGCTCAGCAAACGAAAATGTTTCTTTCGTCTCGCTGTTTACAAATTGCAAAGGCCCATCCGATACTAGTAAAAGTTCGCAGCTTTTTTCACAGCACAAGCCGACGCCGCCTAATTCTACAGATCCTGACGGTGTCTCCCATACTTCAAAAAAACGCGGATGGAGCGTGCAAATGTCACAAAGATTTTTCTCTCCTATTGTCAAAATGAGCCGACATAAGCCATTGGGCTGCAAAAAGGGACAGCGTTCATCTGAGCCGCTCAGTTTAAACTGCCAGTTCCCCTCTTCATCGCATACCATGGATGCACGCAGGGCATCTCCTATCGCTCCCGACATCGCCTGATACTGTACCGCTGTAGTATTATCAATATCGATTTCCCATCCGCGACAACACGTATGCTGACAGGCATCGGCTTTGCAATGAAATGCTTTGTAAAAATCCGGAACGATATGTTTCATCATCAAATCTCCTTTACAAAAACAAACGAGGCTGTAACAAAATGAGAACGTTGAATCCATTTTGTTACAGCCCGTTTGTCATACCGTATTACGCGTATCGTTTGCAGCATGACCATTCATTTTTTTCAAACTTCAAACTAAAAACTACAAACTTTTAACGAAATAATATAATCCATGATAGACAAAATCAGTATGTTACAGTCTCTTTTATCTAATCTATTATTTTTTATGCTTTGTATCGTCATCGATGGGCGTTACATCAATCGTCGTATACGCATCGTCCTGCCGCTTTTGCCGCATCGCTGCTTCATAACCGCGACGATAGGCATCATCCTCTTGATGTTGTTTGCGTCCTCGGAATTTTCTCCACAAGCGTACTGCCAGTGAAAGAATGACCAACAGGAGAATAATATAAAACAACATGCCGAGCATATCCGCCATAAATCCCATGTTGCCAAAACCAAAGAGGCTACTCAGCATACTGCCCAAAAACATACCGCCTGCCAAAAGTCCTACATTGCGCATAATACCGCCCCACCGCGATGAAGACTGGGTCGTCGTATTGGTATTCGCTTTGCTTTGCCCTGTCGTATTGGTATTCGCCTTCGTCTGCTGTTGCGTTTTTGCGTTCTGATTCAACGTACTTTGCGAATTACTTCCAGATCCGGTATTAGGTGTTGTTTTGGCAGGAGCCATCGGTGCAGACTTAGGGGCACTCATGCGGACAGCGCCGCCTTTAGCGGCCCATACAGGCATTGTCGTCACCGGTGCAGATACAGCTACCATGAAGGCAGCACCGGCAATCAGGCATAGGGTCTTGAGTTTCATATCATCGTGTCTCCTTATTATCCATGTAATTTTCTATCTAATGCTTCCAAGCGTGCAATCCGTTCTTCTGTTGGCGGATGGGTGCTGAATAAATTCATCAAGCCGCTGCTAATGCCAGAAAAGGGATTAATAATGCACATATGGGCTGTCGATTTCGTGGCACCCGGCATCACTTGGTAATGGGCATAATTGTCGATTTTAGCCAATGCCCGGGCCAGTGCCAAGGGGTCATCAATCATGCGTCCCCCTTCTTCATCGGCCATATATTCACGCGTCCGAGAAATGGCAAACTGAATCAATGCCGCCGCAATGGGCGCAATAATAATCGTTGCAATCAAGGCAATAGGGTTGGAACTTTCGCCATCTTCATCACGGCCACCGCCAAAAATAGCTGCCCATTGGGCAATATTGGCAATCATGGAAATGACACTGGCAAAGCAAGCAACAATGGTACTAATCAAAATATCCCGATGTAGGACATGGGACATTTCATGGGCTAATACGCCACGGATTTCTTCTTCATCGAGCATTTCCATAATGCCTTCTGTTGCAGCTACTGCTGCATGAGACGGACTGCGTCCGGTTGCAAAGGCATTAGGAACATCTGTCGGAATGACGTATACTTTCGGCATCGGAAGGTCAGCGCGTTGTGCCAAATCAGCAACGATACGATATAAATAGCTCGTTTCATCGACTTCCTGAGCATGATACATTTTCAAGACAATCGAATCGCTAAACCAATAGGAGAAGAAATTCATTCCCAAGGCAATAATCAACATGATGATGACACCATGACGGCCACCAAAGGCTCCACCAATGGCCATCATAATACATGCCAACAATGTCATTAAACATACAGTCTTTACACTGTTCATTACATCCACCTCACTTTAAAAGAATTTTAAAGGTCAAAAAGTAAAAATAAATTTATCTCATTATATAAGAGAATATAAGGAATGTCAACGAATGGCGGAAATCTGCTTATTCATGGAGTTCCCGATTATTATACCGATGAATCGTAACCGCATAATATCCTTGGGCATCTTTCTGTTCCCCGTAGGATACGACAATAGTCACATCGTTTTGAACCCAAGTCATTTGCATATGCTGCTGACTCTGCGGAAAATTTTCCATATTGGCATAAATCGTCGCAATGAGCCGCGTATAGATGGACTTAGCGATCCGTTTATTTTTCGTCTTGAAATAATTATCAAAGGCCAGTACTTTGCCATCAGGGGCAGTATTTGCCGACACGATACGAATGCCTTCGGTTACGTCATCATTGCCCGTTCCCGTCGACCGTTCTGCGATTTCTTCATGGACATCAGACGTATCTACAAATTTCCAATCGGGAAGAACGATAAAATTTTCATCAAAATCTGCCCGCGGCATGCCTAAATATACTGTTTGATAAGCTGTAAGTGGATCAGCCGCAATTTGGTCAACAGATAGTTTATAGTCAAATGCCAATCCGGATATCGGCACTAAGGCTATGGCTGCAAAGACGCAGCATATGGCGTATCGTACTGATTTCATCTATTCATCTCCTCTAAGTGATTACAAAAAAGGCATCAAAATATACGTAAAAAGCGTAAAAATCAATCGCTGCAAGGGAATCAAAATATACGAAAAGACCGGTGTCATCATGAGTAAAATCAAGATAAGAAAACTATATCGTTCCAAACTAGCTAATTTATAGTTCCATGTTGTCGGCAGGAAACACATGAGTACTTTGGAACCATCTAACGGCGGCAGGGGAATCATGTTAAAAATCGCAAAGTTGATGTTGTATAATACGATCAAATTCAGAACCGGACGCAACGCCGTCGTCGTAAACAACCCCAGTTTGATGACAATAATCTGTACAACTAACGCAATAAAGGCAGCGATTAAATTGGCTGCCGGACCGGCTAGGGCTACGCAAATTTCTCCCTTTTTCCAGTTGCGAAAATTATTGGGATTAATGAGAACAGGCTTTGCCCAGCCAAACTGAGCAACCAATAACATGAGCGTACCGATAGGGTCAATATGTGCCAATGGATTGAGTGTCAACCGTCCTGTAAAACGTGGTGTATCATCCCCCATGCGCACAGCCATGACAGCATGGGCATATTCATGAACAACCAAGGCAATAATCAATCCCGGTACACCGGCAACCATATTTAATATATTCAAACCAAACATATCATTCCTCCATCAAGATAAAATACATCGTATACATACATGCTATACATACGTATGTAGTATTATTATATTAGCTGCTTATCATAAAAGCAATGATTTTCCTGTCAATTGTGTAAAAAGCGGATACAAAAGGGCAACAACTACAAAAAAATAGAGCTGCAGCAAATGAGCAATTTCTCCCTGTTTGCTGTAGCCCTATTCGCATGCCCTTATCTATCGTTTACAACACGACAACGTACTTTCTATAAACTACTAACTTAAAACTAACAACGAACTACGAACCACTTACGAATCTTCATACACGCGGACACGCAACTGCAATCCTTTGCCTTCACAAATGGCACGGCATTTTCGAATTTCTTCGCTGTCTTCTACGTGATCTACGACGGTGAGAACCACATTGGGTACATATTGTTTACAATGCTGAGCAAACTGCAGCATCGCATCATAAGACTGTATGCCAAACTGGCTTCTCGTCAATGCCAAATACCGTTCTGCATTGGATGCATTCATGCTAATAGAAATCGTATCCAATATGCCGCCGCCAAAATCAGGAGCCGTATCCCGTTTGTATGCCAAATCGGATAAGCCATTCGTATTGAGCCTCGTCTTGACATCAGGATGGGTTTCTTTAACATATTTCATCAAGGCTGTCAAATCCGCAAGACGTTCTGTCGGTTCCCCAAAGCCGCAAAATACAATTTCCTGTACAAAATTCCACGGCAACGCATCGAGCTGTTCTTTTACTTCATCAACGGTCGGTTCTTTCTTCAGCCAAAGTGTTTGGGTTTCTGCCATTTTTTTCATGCTCCGCAAACAAAATGTACACGAACAGGTGCAGCGGTTTGTCAAATTGACATAGACAGACCGTTTTCCTTCCGGTCGTTCCTGTAAACTTTCTTCCACGGGAATATATCTTCCACCAGCTTCACACGTATATACAATCATCGGTATATCCTCCTTTATCGTAAATCCGTTAAAAATTCTTCAAACGCCAGGCCACAGTGATGGGGAAGCTGTAATTCTTCCGTATATACCATGGCCTTGCTAATAAACGCTGCTGCTGAACGAACTGCTTCGGACAAGGGTTTTCCCTGTATAATCTGTCCGGCAACAATCGCTGCAAATACATCACCCGTACCGGAACGGTCGCTGCCAATCTTTTTAACCCGCTGTATTTCTGGCTCCCGTCCTGTTTCGTACATATAATTCAGCAGCCAATCTCCATCATGCAGCCCCGTCATGACCAGTCGCGACGGTCCCATCGCTGCCAAGGCACGTGCCATCTGTTCCAGCTGGTCCAACGAAACGTTGCCGCCATCGGGATAGGAAATATTCAGCAAACGGCATGCTTCAGTCAGATTCGGCGTAATCACATCGGCAACGGTCAACAGCTGTCGCATGCGCTGACACATTTCATCCGTATAAGACGGATACAATCGGCCGTAATCGCCCATGACAGGATCCACAATGACGGTTGTTTCTTTTTGTTTAAAATCACGAATAAACTGTAATACAATGTCACTCTGTCGAGCTGACCCTAGAAATCCCGTCAAAATACCATCAAAGGCTAAGCCGTTATCCTTCCAGTTGTTAATATATGGCGTCATACGGTCTGTATAATCATCCATATAATACGTCGGAAATCCGGTGTGTACAGATAAAATGGCGGTCGGCAAGACACAGCCTTGTATTTTTAATGCCGAAACAATGGGCAGCTCTACGGCAATAGAACATCGTCCATAGCCGGTAACATCATTGACTAGAGCCATTCGTTTTTGACGTTTCATCGTTCTCATCCTTTTCGAATATTTCTCATTAATACGTACGGCTATTGGGTACATGTCGCAGTGCAACGCCTGCTGCAAAGGCAACGGCCATATTAATAAGACCTTCACCAATTAGTCCGGGAATCATGGGCAGCGCAGAGGCGACACTACTGTATAGTATGGCACCGGCAGCCGTATAGGAAACAACCATCCAAGCAGAAGAAACCAAAAAGGCCACCACCATCCGCAGGGATAAAAATTTACACGGCGATACATCAGGCCGTACTATCCAAAAGACCGCTTCGACCATGACCCATTTAATAATTAGAGTTGGAATAATCCAAATCGGAAATCCGCCCATCAAAT
>CALBLM010000289.1 GCA_937895695.1 uncultured Megasphaera sp. | reverse complement strand
AAAAGTAACACGATATGGTACTGTGTTACTTGGTTTTATTCAAGCGTTTGCAATGAGTTATGCATTGAAAGTGAATAATGCGCTTATTGACAACAGCTGGGCTATGGTTATCATGGTAGCTGTTATTTTGACAGCTGGTACTTGTTTCCTTATGTGGCTGGGTGATCAGATTACGGCTGGCGGGATTGGTAATGGGATTTCACTCATTATCTTTGCTGGTATCGTAGCTCGTTTCCCAAATGGCTGCATGACGGTATACAAATATATTCAAGCTGGTTCTATTAATATCTTCCAAGTGTTGCTTTTCGCTTTAATTGCAATTTTTATGATTGTAGTTGTTATTGAAGTAACACAAGGACAGCGGCGTGTAGCTGTGCAGTACGCAAAACGTATTGTCGGCCGTAAGATGTATGGCGGACATTCTACACACATTCCGCTAAAAGTTAATCAAGCAGGGGTTATTCCCATTATCTTCGCATCTTCTGTATTAATGTTTCCTGTTACGATTGCGCAATTTGTACAGAATGAAACAATTCAGATGATTGCAGGATGGTTTGCATGGGGAACTGTAACGAATACAGTTATGTATGCTGTCTTGATTATCTTCTTTACCTATTTTTATACCGCTATTTCGCTGAATATTCCGCAGCTTACGGAAAATATGCAAAAATACGGTGGCTTTATCCCGGGAATTCGTCCGGGTCAGCCAACGGCTTTGTATATCGATAAAATTATGACTCGTATTACTCTTGCCGGGGCATTTTTCTTGGCATTTATTGCTATTTTACCAAACTTTATTGGCTGGATTACAGGTATTGAAGGGGTATATTTCGGCGGCACAGCATTGCTGATTGTTGTCGGCGTAGCAATTGATACGATGAAACAAGCTGAATCCTTAGTTTTGAATAGACAATATCAAGGATTTATGAAATAATAAGGGGGTAGTTTAAGTGTACATTCTTTTAATGGGCCCTCCGGGTGCTGGTAAAGGCACTCAGGCCGAACGATTGATTGAAAAATATGGTATTCCCCAAATTTCTACTGGTGATATGTTCCGTGCAGCAGTCAAGGAACAGACTCCCCTTGGATTGGAAGCCAAAAAGTACATGGACAACGGCCAGCTCGTACCGGATGCTGTTACTGTCGGTATTGTCAAAGAACGTTTGGCAAAAGACGATTGCAAAAAAGGATTTATCCTGGATGGCTTTCCTCGTACTACTTCGCAGGCTGTATCCCTCGATGCTATTCTCAGCGATTTAGGCATCAAGCTTGATGGCGTTGTCAATATTTCGGTTCCTGATGAAGAATTGATAAAACGTACAACGGGCCGTCAAATTTGCCGTTCCTGCGGTGCGACGTACCATGTCGAATTTAAACCGTCAAAAGTTAAGAATGTCTGCGATAAATGTGGTGGCGAATTGTATCAACGCGATGACGATAAGGTAGAAACCGTAAAAAAACGTCTTAGCGTATATGCAGCACAAACAAAGCCACTCATTGATTACTACAAAAATTCCAATTTGTATATCGAAGTCGATGGCAAGCAGGATATGGAAAACGTATTCAATGATATTGTAGCAAGTCTTGAAAAGAGTAAATAATATGATTATTTTAAAATCTAAACGGGAAATTGAGTATATTCGCGAAGCTGGCCGTATTACTGCCAATGCGTTACAGCTGATGAAAAAGTTGGCGAAGCCGGGCGTTACAACAGGTGAGCTGGATCAGCGCTGCGAAGAATACATCCGCAGCTGCGGTGCTTTTCCGAGTTGCAAAGGTTATTATGGATTTCCGGCAACGATTTGCGCCAGTGTAAATGAAGAAGTTGTTCATGGTATTCCTGGTCGACGCAAGTTAAAAGATGGCGATATAATCAGTATTGATTTGGTTGTAAATAAAAATGGCTACCATGGAGACTCTACGGTGACGATTCCAGTCGGTCACGTTGCCCCGGCTACTCTTCAGTTGCTTAAAGTAACTGAAGAAAGTCTCTATAAAGGCATTGAGCAGGCAGTTGCTGGCAACCACCTGGGCGACATCGGGCATGCCGTTCAAGCCTATGCTGAATCGTTTGGGTATGGTGTTGTTCGTGATTATGTAGGCCATGGTATCGGTACGGATATGCATGAAGAACCGGAAGTACCTAATTATGGCATGCCTGGTCATGGAGAATTGCTAGAACCCGGAATGGTTTTAGCTATTGAGCCGATGATTAACATGGGAACAGAAAAAGTTCGACAGTTGAAAAACGGTTGGACTGTTGTTACTCGTGATAAAAAACCGGCAGCCCATTTTGAACATACAGTAGCTATTACTGAAAACGGTCCGGAAATCCTGACCTTACCAGAATGATGGAACGGCTACAGTTGCCTGACTATGCAGTCGTTAAAAGCTGTGCAGGCAGGGATAAAAATAGCTTGTATGTTGTTGTCGGCAAGTTGGATTATCCCTATGTATGGATTGCTGACGGTAGAAAGTACAAATTGGATAAGCCGAAGAAGAAAAATTGCCGGCATCTCCAGATAGTGGGAACGAACGGATCCATTGGAAGCGTTGGTCCCATGAGAATCAGCAATGAATGGATACGGTCCGTTGTGAACCGGGCCAAGATGGATTTGACCAGGGAGGTTACACATGTCTAAGGAAGATGTCATTGAAGTTGAAGGCGTCGTCGTTGAAGCACTGCCTAACGCAATGTTTAAAGTAAAATTAGAAAATGAGCACATCGTGCTGGCTCATGTTTCCGGAAAAATGCGGATGAATTTTATTCGTATTCTTCCTGGTGACAGAGTTACAATGGAATTGACACCGTATGATCTGAATCGCGGTCGCATTACGTATCGCTTTAAGTAAGATTGTATTACGCAGGAGGTTAATTATGAAGGTAAAACCGTCAGTAAAGAAAATTTGCGAAAAATGCAAAATTATTAAACGCAAAGGCCGTGTAATGGTTATTTGCGAAAATCCGAAACATAAACAGAAACAAGGTTAATAGACAGGAGGTGGATGAATAGATGGCACGTATAGCCGGTGTGGATTTACCACGTGATAAACGAGTTGAAATTGGTTTGACTTACATTTTCGGTATTGGTCTTTCTTCTTCTCAGGAAATCCTGAAAAAAACAGGTGTTAATCCGGACACACGCGTTCGCGATTTAACAGAAGACGAAGTACAAAAAATCCGTGAAGTAATTGGTCATGAATATAAAGTAGAAGGTGACCTTCGTCGTGAAGGCGCACTCAACATCAAACGCTTAATCGAAGTTAATTCGTATCGCGGCAAACGTCATCGCGCAGGTCTTCCTGTTCGCGGTCAGCGCACAAAGACAAATGCACGTACACGTAAAGGCCCGAGAAAAGCAATCGCAGGCAAGAAGAAATAAGATTTAAGTAAGGAGGGAAACGATTTTGGCTAAGAATAACGTAAGAAGCAATAAAAGAAAAGAAAAGAAACATGTAGAATCGGGCGCAGCTCATATTCGTTCTACTTTTAATAATACGATTGTTACTATTAGTGATGCAAAAGGCAATGCTTTGTCTTGGGCAAGTGCCGGCGGTCTCGGTTTCCGTGGTTCCCGTAAAAGCACTCCGTTTGCTGCTCAGATGGCTGCTGAACAGGCTGCTAAAACAGCAATGGAATATGGTCTTCGTCAGGTTGAAGTATTTGTAAAAGGCCCTGGCTCTGGTCGTGAAGCTGCTATTCGTGCATTGCAGGCTGCAGGTCTCGAAGTT
>CALBLM010000288.1 GCA_937895695.1 uncultured Megasphaera sp. | reverse complement strand
ATTTTATATCATCTAATGTCAGTCCATATCCAAATAAATGCAGTAATGAATATAACATCATTGAGCCATGACCGGCAGAAAGAATAAAGCGGTCTCGATTGGCCCATTGGGGATCGTTGGCATTATGGTTCATGTGATGTGCCCAAAGTTCATAGGCAATCGGTGCTGCACCTAACGGCAGTCCTGGATGGCCAGAATTGGCTTTTTGAATTGCATCCGCTGAAAGCACGCGGATTGCATTTACACAGGTCGTATCAATTGTACTCATTGTTTGTATCGCTCCTTTGTAAAAGCTACGAATAGTTTATCGTTTTCTGTTACTATTATGTATAATATTCCCTCTGTTTGTCAATGCTCAATATGCAACCTTCCCCAACTATTTGTATTCCATTTTTTTATTACCCTGCATCCACAATATCTCTTTGTATTATTGTTTGCTTTCTTTCATATGTTCCTCATTTTACCGTTTCTATACATCTTGTCATCTTTGTTTTCCCTATTCAATACAGTATAATAACAGTGTATATTACTACAACTATTAGGAAAGGACTTATATATGAAAAAAAAATATTTCTTCTTTGATATTGACCGTACACTCGGTTTGGATATTACCAGTATTATTCCGGCTGATACGCTCTACTGCTTGCGACAGCTACAGCGTCAAGGTCATTTTGTTTCCATCGCTTCGGGCAGACTACAATGTGATGCCCAGCATTTTGCAGACCATTACGGTATACCGGCCGTCGTATCAGACGGCGGTAACAGTCTGTCTCTGAACGGCCGCATCATTGAAATGAAAGGACTACCGCTAAAAAATTGTAAAGCCTTGCTTCACGAACTCGACGCATGCCACCTGCCTTGGGCTGTCGTAACAGATAACACCATTTATCGGTATACGCCATATGACACGTTTCCCCACGCCGATCCTAAAAACTATATGAAAACGCTTGTCCAACCTGTCGATATTGATACATTAACGACAGTCTATAAAATCACGTATGCCCGTCCGGATGATGAAAAAAGCGAACCAAACAGGCATAATTTGCCGCATTTAACGTATTTAGACCATACATATCTCGTCGAACCTACGGATAAAAGTGTAGGAATTTTCCGCATGCTCGATTACATTGGCGGCAATCCGGAAGATGCTGTTGTCTTCGGCGATGGGTTAAATGATATTTCAATGTTCCGCAAACCATTTTTCTCTATTGCTATGGGAAACGCTAAACCAGAACTTAAAGCGCGGGCAGATTATATTACAGATGATAATGACAAAGGCGGTATCCTCCACGCCTGCATGAAGTTTGGCTGGATATAATTACCGTACCATGTTATCGCATCAATCGAAAAAAGGGCTGTCGCCCAAAGCGACAAGCCTTTTTTTGTTATCTGATAGCTATTTTTTAATATTCCCCATCTAACTTAAAACATTAATTTTTTACGTACTGTTTCAATATGCTCCATCAATGTATCGGCAGTCTGAAACGTTCCATTCGCATATTCCAGCACCAATACGGCTTGAGGCGCATAGTTTTTTAGTATCATCAGCAAATGCGGCCAATCTATGCTACTCGTACCAATTGGCAAATGCTGATCATGCTTCCCATCATT
>CALBLM010000287.1 GCA_937895695.1 uncultured Megasphaera sp. | reverse complement strand
TTATAAATCGAAAAGGAGACGTCATTTACAGCACGTACTTCGCTTTTCTTATGGGCGTTAAACACTTTATGTAAGTTTCGAACTGTCAGAATCGCTTCTTGTTTTGCATTTTCTGCTGTTGTAATGGCTGCCATATCCGTTCCCCCTCTAACTAGCCGCTTTATATGTGCAATAAATACGTATGCTTGAATATATGCTGCCGTCTTACAATTTCCGGTGGCGGTGTCACAGGCGGGGCTTCCGGAGCCAGCAGCCACGTAGCCGCATAGTGGGTCGGACTGTTGCTGACTCTAAAAAACGGCGGCTGTTGTTCAAAATCAATAGGCATCGCATAGGCATTGCGCGGCGCAAAGGCGTCCCCTTTCGGTGCGTGCAGCAAATTAGGTGGCGCACCGGGAATACTGTACAGCGATTCATCCTTTGTATCCAGAGACGGCATGGAACAAATCAAGCCCCATGTATACGGATGCTGCGGATTATAGAAAATTTCTTCCGCTGTGCCGATTTCCACAATCCGTCCGGCATACATGACGGCGACTTTGTCCGCTACATGGGCTACAACACCCAAATCATGAGTAATAAAAATAACCGACATATTCAGTTTTTTCTTTAACTCATCAATCAAATCCAAAATCTGCGCCTGAATCGTGACATCCAAAGCCGTTGTCGGTTCATCGGCAATCAAAATATCCGGCTTACAGGCCAGCGACAAGGCTATCATGACACGCTGCCGCATGCCGCCGGAAAATTGGTGCGGATAATTTTTCCAACTTTCCTGAGGATTACGGATACCTACTAATTCCATAAGTTCAATGGCCTGCTGTATCGCTTCTTCTTCCGATATGTTTTCATGAATCAAAATAGATTCTGCTATCTGCCTGCCTACATTCATCGTCGGATTGAGTGAAGTCATGGGATCTTGGAAAATCATGGCAATTTTGCGGCCTCTGATTTTTTCCATGTCTGATTCTGACAGCGTCAGCAGATTTTTTCCTTCATAAATAATTTCGCCGGCATCAAAGCTGGCATTCCCCGGCAATACCCTGTTAATCGCTTTCATAGAAACGGATTTGCCGCTGCCCGATTCTCCGACCAATGCCAGCGTTTCACCCCGTTTCAGTGTAAATGTCACGCCGCGCACGGCATTGACGTTTCCTTCTAAGGTATGAAAGGATATATGCAAATCTTTTACCTGTAAAAGGGGTTCCCCTATCTTTTTTTCTCCCATCATGCCACCTTCTCTTCGTTTGTATTGCCTATGTATATCCACGCAGGATATGCAGCACGCCATGACACCGTCTGCCAATGGCGTGTACTGCTTACTCCTGCATCATGCAGCGGTTATTCAAAGTGCCAATTATACAAATCATCTAAGGAACCTTCCCAGAAGTCTTTGATACCGCCTTTGAGATTTTTGCTCTGCGCCATAATTTGGTCTGTTTCATATAAGGATACGACAAACTGATTATCACGCATGTATGTTTGAATTTCGCTGTATGCTGCTTTTCGTTCGTCTGCATTCGTCATTAAGGCTGCGTTGGTCATCATTTCCGTCAGTTTCGCATCATTGGTGTGTCCGAAATTGCTGCCGCCTCCCGGAACAAAGTACTGGCTGTAATCCGGATCGGCATTTAGGGCATAGCCAAGCAGCATCATTTCATAATCGCCTTTTTTAGCATTGGCCAATACAGACGGGAAATCCAGTTTCTGCTGTTTTACCTGTAATCCGATAGCCTGGAGATTCTGCTGAATAAGGTCGGCAGATTGTTCACGAAGGACGTTGCCAATCGGTACCTGCAATGTAATTTCTTTGGAAGTGTCAAAGCCGGAAGCAGCCAATTCTGCTTTTGCTTTTTCTACGTCAAAGGGCAGCGGCGTTACGCTCTTATCGTATACGGGGCTGACCAATGTATATACTGTCGGCACGAGCTGGGCTGTTCCTTTATAGAGATCGTCAC
>CALBLM010000286.1 GCA_937895695.1 uncultured Megasphaera sp. | reverse complement strand
AATACATTCGTGTCGATTACATATGTTTTTGCCATGATAATCCCGCCTTTTATATGTTATTGATAAAGGTTCACTTTATATATTTACTGTAGCAAGTGTGGGTAATATGTATCTATCATGGTTTTGTAAAATATAGGAAAAACGCGGAAATTTATTCTCGGCTTTTTAGCATAAACCCGTTGACTGTTTATAGTATGTAAAACAGTCAACGGGTTTGTATCAGTAACGATTAGTATATAGTATCGTCTTTATAACGTATGAGGCAGTGTAAAGAACCAGATTTGGCTTTCTTGTTCTGTCGGGGCGTTCTTTTTTAAACTTAGTTTTATGTTATGAATTGATTTATCTTTATTGTATACAAAGATGTTTTTGTTGCTGTTATAGGTATAGTCGGAAACAGATGGATTGTTTACTTTTTTATCGCTTACGTTAATATCGATACCAAAATCATTGTCATTGACGACGGCAATTGTTTTGCGATCGGGGAGAAGGGCCAGGCCTTCTGCTTTTTCAATGTTCCATCCATTGGCACGCAAATCTAGAATGAGTTCTTTTTTAGCAGGAATGATTTTTCCATCGAGGCGTCCATATTCGAGGTCTCCGTTATTGGCAATGGGTGTAGCATCATTGAGATCGACTTTGTAAATCAAATTTTGCATGCGTCCATGTTGCTTGCCTTGTTCAATCATTAGAAATTGCTTATGGCCGATGGAAGTAATATCGCCTAATTTGGCAGCCCCGGTATTTTTATATCCCACATCTACAGGGTAGGCATACATTGTTGTTTCTTTTGTGGTAGGGTCCAATTCGATGATACGTGTGTATTTGGATGTTTTAGCTGTTTTGCCATCTACATTTAACGGACTTTGTATGAGTGCAAAAATATGTCCATTTTCATCGATAGTCAAGCCTTCGCTGCCACGATTGGGAACACGGTCGGCCAAAATTGTGGGCAGCCCCGTGCCGGGACCGTATTTTTCAAGAATTGTTCCGTTTTTGTTGGCTTTTAAGATAAATGGCCCATATTCGTCGCTAATCCAAAAATTACCATCCTTATCGACGGTGAGTCCTTCTGTGTCCAAACCATTTTTGTCCGTACCGAGATTTTTCATAGCAAAGTTCAAAGCCAATTCATTGGTTGAACCTGTTAGACCATCCGGAAGCGGTTTGCCTGTAATGGGTTTTCCCTGTACGTTGAGTGGAATGGATTGGGTAATATCAGCGCGGTGTTTTGTTGGTGACACGGTAATCACACCGATGCTGGGGGTGAATTTCGGCGTAGGAAAAAACTTGCCGGATTTTTTTTTGCCATCTTTTAGATATTTGGGAATATCACCGTTAGGCCCGCGATCGGTTATTCCGTAAAACTCGATAGTACCATCAGATTTTTTATCTTTAAAAACAAGTGCTGAGCCATAACCGGGATTAATCTTGTGTTGGAATTCTTTTTCCTTTCCCGCATAGGGAATTTGATAAGAATCAGCATGAACGATGTACGATTGTATGTGTACGTCACTGGCACTACTAGCCATAATGCCTAACGATGCAGCCGTAAGTCCCAGTAATACCCAGCGTTTTAAATGTGTATTCATGTATATAATCTCCTTATTAATGTTTTTGCTAAGTATAGCAATATCCTGTAAATAACTTGCAAATAAATAATATATAATCAGTAAATATATTATTTGTTGCATAAGAGAATTAGATGTTTTTTTAATAATGAAATTATATATGATAGATTTTATGGTTATAACAGATTTTATGAAAAATACTTTAATGATTATTCATGACAAATGCTTTTTAAGCTAGTAAAATAATGAAAAAAGAAAAAATACATTATAATGTATGTTTTATAAAGGGGGTATTGAGATGAAGAAATTATATACAATCGGTGAAACATCAAAGATAGTAGGTATTTCAACACAAATGTTGCGTAAATATTCTAATGCAGAATTAGTTAAACCACAGATAATTAAGGAAGAAACGGGTTATCGGTATTATTCATTTGAACAATTCCATGTATTGGACAGAATCAAATATCTTCGTACGTTAGGAATGTCATTAAAAGATATAAAAGATATCATGCAAACAGGTAATTTAAGTATATTAATGAAGCAATTGGATAAAAGAAAAAATATATTGAAAAAAGAGTTAAATAAATTACAAAATGAAATTGATGATATACAGTGGTATCAAGAATATTTTTCTTATTTAAATAGAATACGTTTACCAGGAATTCCATATGTTAGACATTTTAATGAAAGGTATATATTAGTTATTGATTATGATGAAAACAATAAAATAAATGAAACCGACATCATTGAGCAAGTGGAAACGAAGATTATTCGATTGAAAAATTCGCACAATTATCAATATCGGCGTCAATGGGGATACGTTGTTGACATGGAAAAGTATATACAAAATAAATTTAATCCTAAACGATATTTTATTTTTTTAAAAGAAAAACCGGAATGTTGGGATGATACGTGTATGGCTACGATTCCAGCGGGGTTATACTTATGTTTATGGTGTGAGAAAAAAGATGATATACATGCTGAATTAATTCGTTCATTTTATCAAAATAAGAAAATACCTTTATATGCACTTGCATTGGAATACGAAAATAGTTTGATTGCATATAAAACATGTCCATATGAATATCAATGTTTAATTCAACATAACTAAAAAAATTATTGAAAAAATGAAAATAAATATAAAATATTAAAAAATAATTGACTTTATACTAAGGATAAAGAATATGATATACACAACGGAAAACAAAAATAACTAATGTTTTCCGGGGAGACATATACACTGCAAGAAGGCCCATAATAAATAAAGTCTCGCAATATAACACGCAAAGGGGGGAATGTTTGCATGTTTAAAGAAACAGACAAACAATTTGCTTTCGAGACCGATGTATTAGAGGCAGGAGCCTATACTAGATATCCTGTTACCAATCCAGAGGCCATGCCTATTTACATGACAACTGCATTTAATGTTGAAGATTTAGATGATCTAGAACAACGTTATGTAGAAAAGGGATTTTGTTACAATCGCAATCGGAACGCAAATCGTTCTGCATTAGCTGAACTTGTTACCAAAATGGAAGGTGGTGAAGATGCTATTATTTGTTCATCGGGAATGGGAGCCATTTATAATTCCATTTTGGCAACTGTTAAAGCCGGCGACCATATTATTGCGGATCAAACTTTATATGGTGAAACTGTAGAGATTTTTACAGATATTATGGCAAATTATGGTGTTGAAACGACTTCAGTTGATTGCACTAACTTAGAAGAGGTAAAAAAAGCGATAAAACCGAATACTAAATTAATATATGGCGAAACTATTGGTAACCCGATGATGACTGTTATAGATATAGAAGCATTAGCTCATATAGCCCATAATAATCATGCAAAATTGATTATTGATAATACATTTATGACAGCGGTGGGATATCAACCGTTAAAGCATGGTGCTGACGCAGTTGTGATTAGTTTGACTAAATTTGCAAATGGTCATAGTGATGCTGTTTGTGGTGCACTGATTTCTAATAAGAAATTTATTGCTAAGGCGTATAAATATCAGGTTTTAGTAGGTAGTCAGGCAGATCCTTTTACATCATGGTTAGTTGCCAGAGGGCTTCGCACGGTATATTTGCGTGTTACTAAACAAATGGAAAATGCTCAGAAATTAGCTGAATTATTAGAATCATCACCACATGTAGAAAAAGTAAATTATCCAGGATTACCTTCGCATGCACAGTATGAAGTAGCATGTCGGGAATTTAAGCATGGTTTTGGTGGTATGATTAGTATTATATTACCCGAAGATAGAACAAAAATGAATGCTTTCATGCGAAAGCTGAATTTAGCACATTATGCGATGACTTTAGGAGGATATCGTACAACATTATCATATCCAGTCCTATCTTCACATTATGATATGCCGGAAGAGGAAAGACAGAAAATAGGCATTACCCATGGCATGATGCGTATTTCTGTTGGTATTGAAAATACGGATGATTTATTAGAAGATTTTAAACAGGCATTAACTGTATACGATGAAAAATAATTGGGAGATGTAAAAAATGAACGAAAAATTTAGTGAAGCTACGAAATTATTATACCAAGGTGAGGATATTAATAAACAATTTTTAGATCCAGAAGCCCCCCCGCTTTTTTTGACTAGTGCTTTTATTTTAGGAGATTTAAATCAAGTAGATAAAACGTATAAAGAAAAAGGATATACGTATATTCGCACACGTAATCCTC
>CALBLM010000285.1 GCA_937895695.1 uncultured Megasphaera sp. | reverse complement strand
CCAGCAGAAGTCATGCATGATATGGATGGCCGTGTCGATATGGTCATTGATGGCGGTCCGTGCCATATTGGCGTAGAATCCACGATTATTGAATGCAGAGGAGAAGACCGGGTCACGATTTTGCGGCCAGGCGGTGTTACGATTGGCATGCTGAAAGAAGTTGTCCCGCATGTTCGCCTGGATACCAATCTGGTTACAGGGCAGGGAGTGCCTAAGGCGCCAGGCATGAAATATCGTCATTATGCACCGGCAGCCCCCATGACGGTAGCCGTTGGTACCGTCGATGAAGTAGCGGATAAGTTGCAGGAATTATATAATAAAGCCCAGCGGGAACATAAAACGGTAGGATTTTTGGTAAGTAAGGAAGTAGGAGACCGTTTTCCACAGGATCACATGTTTGTATGGGGACGACATGAAGATAAAGAATCCTTGGCAAGACAGCTGTATAATGGGCTTTTGTCATTTGATAACGATAAGGTAGATGTCATTTTGGCAGAAGGTGTAGATGGTGAAGGCCTGGGAATGGCCGTCATGAATCGCATGAAAAAAGCCGCTGGTGGTAATGTTATATTGTTATAATTAATCGGTACGCTATCACGGAAGGTGTGTCTTGGCATGCTTTCCGTTTTGTCGTATAATACATATAGCACAAGTTCATGAGGGAGGAACGAATATGAAATTAGTATTAGGTGCAGACCATGGTGGTTTTGACTTAAAAGAAAATATTAAAGAATACTTGAAAGAACAAGGCATTGAATTTACGGATTATGGAACGTTAACAGGCGAACGCTGTGACTATCCTGAAATTGCTAAAAAGGTAGCCGAAGCCGTAGCAGATGGTACTTTTGATCGGGGAATTTTGATTTGCGGTACCGGCATTGGCATTGGCATTGCCGCCAATAAAGTACATGGTATTCGAGCAGCTCTTTGTCATGATATGTTTTCAGCAGAATACTGCCGTCGTCATAATGATGCCAATATTTTGACGATGGGCGGTCGTGTTATTGGGCCGGGCTTGGCACGTGAAATTGTCCGCATTTTCTTACATACAGGATTTGATGGCGGCAGACATGCGAAACGTGTTGCCATGATTACAGAAATGGATAAATAAAAATCTAATACAAGGGAGTAGTTGCAATATGCAGGTACAAGTGATTGACCATCCGCTGATTCAGCATAAAGTGACGCTGATGCGAAAACAAGAAACAGGTTCCAAAGATTTTCGTAATTTGTTGGAAGAAATTACGATGCTTATGGGATATGAAATTACCCGTGATTTGCCACTGGAAGATATAGATGTTGAGACACCTGTTGCGACGATGAAGGGAAAGCAAATTAGCGGCAGAAAAATTGGTATTGTGCCAGTATTGCGTGCCGGATTGGGAATGGTACAGGGATTATTGGATCTGATGCCTACAGCTAAAGTAGGGCATATCGGCTTGTATCGCGATCCGAAAACACTGAAACCTGTCGAATACTATTGCAAACTCCCTGATGTAAAAAATAGAGATTTTATTATTGTTGATCCTATGTTGGCAACAGGAGGCAGTGCGTCAGCGGCGATTTCGTTGCTTAAAGAAAAGGGAATACATCATATCAAACTCATGTGTTTGGTAGCTGCTCCACAAGGTGTGAAAAAAGTGAATACAGATCATCCGGATGTGAAAATTTATGTAGCTGCATTGGATGATACGTTGAATGAACATGGATACATTGTACCAGGCTTGGGTGATGCCGGCGATCGTATCTTTGGCACAAAATAGGAAGCGTGAATCCCTGATAGTATATACTTGTGCTTTCAGGGATTTTTTCGTGCCTGTATGCAAATTGAAACATGTTATTATAAAGAAAAGACGATACAACCACCCCGATGGTTTTTACATCATGCATATGTAAATATATAAATAGAATAGCAAGGGAAGGGATACAATTGTGAAAATTGATTGGGAACAGCAATATGTAACACCGATAAGTAAGACCTTTGAAGAAATGCGGCAATTACTTCAGGAGCTGAAAACTATTTTCCCTGTAGTAAGAATTATCGATCCAAATATGTTTCGTACAGTTCATATCAATGAATCCAAAGATTTACATATTTCACCATGCCATTGTTATACATTATGGAAGAAACATGAACGGTGTCATGAATGTGTAGCAGAAAAAGCATTGCGAACAAAATCACAGACCATAAAATTAGAATATGTTGGTGACAATATCTTTCAAGTGATTGCAAAATATATCGAAATAGATCATAATCCCTATGTATTGGAATTGGTATATCCCTTGGGAGGCGCATTATTCAATGGCAAACATGCGCATCACAGATTCATTCAACGGCTTATGCAATATGATCAGGAATTATATACGGATACATTGACAGGGGCATATAATCGCAGGTATTTGGAAGAACGGGTTAAAGAAGACTGCCCGTCTGGCGGCATAGCGGTTATAGATATCGATGATTTTAAATTATATAATGATATTTATGGACATGATGTAGGGGATATGGTCTTAAAATGGCTTGTTCGGACCATAAAATCATGTATTCGTAAGAACGATTATCTGATTCGCTATGGCGGTGACGAATTTATTTTGATTATGCCGTATATTGCGGAACAAGATTTGGAACACAAGTTAGATGACATTAAAAGAAAAGTACGAGCCATTCGGTTTAAAGAGTATGAACATTTACATGTTTCGATTAGTGTTGGTGGCGTTATCTATCATGGTAATCATATTGAAGAATCATTGCGGCAGGCCGATAAATTGATGTATCAGGCGAAATTGCACAAAGATGCAGATTTGGATACAGATGTTCCACTGGAGCAAAAAGAAGATGTCTTACGGCAGTATTCGGACAAAAAAGATATTCGACCATTGATTGTCATTGCAGATGATTCAAAAGCGAACAGAAATGAATTAAAGGCACATTTAGGCGAAACATATCGGATTTTGGAGGCCAAAAATGGAGAAGAAGTATTGCAGCTGCTTCAACAGTACAGTACGACGATTGCGCTTATTTTATTGGACTTAATTATGCCTAAACGAGATGGATTTGAAGTGTTGACGTATATGAAAGATCATCGTTGGTATAAAACGATTCCGGTCATGATGATTTCAGACGATAATACACTGCCGGATATACGACGAGCCTATCATTTAGGCGGGATAGATTATATACGGCGTCCTTTTGATACGCTGATTATTCGGCGACGCGTAGCGAATATGATTATGTTATATGCGAAGCAACGGCGATTAATTAAAATTATCAAGTCCCAAATTTACGAACGAGAACGCAATAATCGTATGATGATTGATACATTAAGCCAGGTTATTGAATTTCGTAATGTCGTAAGCGGCTGTCATGTCATGCATATTACAGCTCTAACGCGCATGTTGCTGGATAAACTGGTAGAAAAGACACAGGCTTATTCGCTTACACGAAAAACACGCAGCTTAATTGTTACGGCATCGGCTATGCATGATATTGGAAAAATAGTGATTGGAAATGAAATTTTGAATAAGCCAGGTCCGTTGACGGATGAAGAATTTGAAGTAATGAAAAAACATACGATTATTGGGGCGCAAATGATTCAAAGCTTGCAAATGTACAAAGAAGAACCGTTGATGCGTATTGCTTATGAAATCTGCCGATGGCATCATGAACGATATGATGGCAGAGGATATCCAGATGGGCTCAAAGGAGAAGAAATACCCATATCATCTCAAGTCGTATCCTTGGCAGACGTATATGATGCCTTGACGAGTAAGCGCGTTTATAAAGAGGCCTATAGCCATGAAAAAGCCATGAAGATGATTTTTCATGGTGAATGCGGCAGTTTTAATCCGTTGTTATTGGAATGTTTGTATGATATCCAAAATAAACTACAAGAAGAACTCAAGGTGCATTCTCAAATCAAAAATGATGTAAAAGAAATGCGATTAGTTGCTGATGAAATGATGTATTTAGAATAATTGGTACGATATATTTCATATATATAAAGCCCCCATCTATTGGATGTGTCCAATAGATGGGGGCTTTGATGTTGTATATTTCGAAACCTTAATGAGCACATGCAGATAAATGAGAGATATCTGCTAAATTATAGGGTGTTTCTTGATACACAATATTCAGCCAATTATGATAAAACAGATGGGCATAACTGCACCACGTAAAGACTGGCGTCTTTGTGTCGTTATCGTTCGGGTAATAATGTTTAGGTACCGCGATAGGTAGCCCTTTGTTTTTATCACGCAGGTATTCTGTTTCAAGTGTTCGTCTGTCGTATTCAAAATGACCTAGTACAAAAAACCGGCGATGATTTGGCGTGCCGATGATGTTGATGCCGTTTTCAACGGACCGTGATAAGATTTCTAATTGGCGTGTGTTATATACTTGAATATCATCAATGGCTGTATGACGGGATTGCGGAATAAAATACCGGTCATCAAATCCGCGTAATAGTGGATGATGTCTCTGCGTCAGCTGATATTCAAAAATACCAAATAACTTGGCAGGCAGCAATCGTTTGGTAATGCCATAATAATGATATAATGCTGCCTGAGCACCCCAACAAAAATAAAGTGTTGAAAAGGCATGGGTATTAGCCCAATCTAGATAGGTAGTCATTTCCGGCCAGTAATCAACGTCTTCAAAGGGGATTTGTTCTACCGGCGCGCCCGTGATAATCAGTCCATCATAGTAATTATGTTTGATTTCATCAAATACATAATAATTATCTTCTAAATACGATGGATCTGTATGCGTACTTTCGTGCGTCGTCGTATGACAGAAATCCACTTCGACCTGCAGGGGAGAATCCCCTAAAAGGCGGAGAAGCTGCAACTCTGTCGGTTTTTTCAAAGGCATCAGATTGAGAATAAGGATATGTAAGGGACGAATATCTTGATGCAGTGCCTGTCCTTTATCAATCGTACAAATACCTTCTTCATGAAGTTTTTCTTTGGCGGATAATCCGTCCATAATTTTTATTGGCATAGTTGCAGTCTTCCTTTTTGTAATATAGAGAAATAATTAAATTTGATTTAATGCGTTTTCTAAATCAGCCAAGAGGTCATCGACATTTTCCAAGCCAACAGAGATACGTACTGTACCCGGTGTAATGCCGCATGCCCGCTGTGCTTCTTCAGAAAGCTGCTGATGTGTTGTGGAAGCAGGATGTACAAGCAGAGATTTGGAGTCGCCTACGTTGGCGAGGTCAGAGAAAATATCGGAGCTGTCGATAAATTTGCGAGCTGCTGCATACCCATCTTTTAATTCAAAGGAGAAGATAGAACCCGTTCCTTTCGGGAAATATTTTTTAGCCAGTTCATAATATGGAGAAGATGGCAAGGACGGATAATTAACTTTTGAAACTTTGGGATGATTTTCTAAGAAAGCAGCAACTTTTTGGGCATTGGATACGTGGCGTTCAATGCGCAGAGATAAGGATTCGAGACCTTGAATCAACAGCCATGCGTTAAACGGGCTGATGCATGCACCGAGATCACGAAGGGCTTTCGCACGAATACGTGTAACAAAACCGGCACCTGGCACATCAGTTGCAAAGTTTACGCCGTTGTAGGATGCATCAGGAGATGCAAATTCTTTGAAGCGGCCCGAACCAGCCCAGTCGAATTTGCCATTTTCAACGATTAAGCCGCCCAATGTTGTGCCATGGCCGCCGATGAACTTGGTAGCGGAATGAACAA
>CALBLM010000284.1 GCA_937895695.1 uncultured Megasphaera sp. | reverse complement strand
TGCAGCGACAACACATACCCAAGCATTACCCATGCCGACGCGAATACCGGTCATAATAGCAGGTAAGGCACCGGGAATCATAACGTGTAAAATAAATTGTTTTTTCGGTACTTCATAAACCTGAGCTAATTCATAATATTTATGATCAATCGCTTTGATGCCATCAACAATCGTTACAAAAATAGGGAAAAAGGCACCTACAAAAATAATAAATATTTTAGACGATTCGCCAATACCAAACCAAAGAATGGCTAAAGGAATCCATGCAATCGGAGGGATAGGGCGTAAAATCTGTAAACAAAAATCGGTAATGATTTCAATACGCCGTGATAATCCCGATGCAATGCCTAATAGAAAGGCAAGAATCAGACCGGCAACAAATCCTTCGACAACACGCAGAATACTAATACCAATATATGAAGCCAATTTGCCACTTGCGCCATATTGTATAGCCGCTTTCACTATCGCTGTTGGTGCCGGCATGGTATAGGGTTTAATCAGACCTGCTGCTGCCAATCCTTGCCAAATAATCAGCACGATGATTGGCATGGCAAGGTATAATATCCAATAGGAAGCATTCTTTTTTTGTAATTTCATGAATATCATCCCCTACTTTTTCTGTAATGCATCCAAATACCGCTGATCAATAAAGTCGTTTATATTAACATCGTCTTGGATAATACCTGCTTTTTTCGAAAAATCTTTAACGTCTGTAATGGCTTGTACATCTTCTTCGGTCAAGGCTGTCGTGAAGGTGAGATTTTTCAAAATTTTCGCCATTTCTTCCTTCGAAACATTAAAGTTCTTGTATGTCGCTTCTGCCGCTTGATCCGGGTGCTGTTTGATAAATTCATTAGCTCGATTTAGGGCCCGCAAATATGCCAATACGACGAGAGGATGTTTATCTGCATAGTCTGTGACAAAATAATTAATCATATTGCCTCGTTTAATACCTGTTCCATCTGCCAGTACTTTCGCTTGTCCTGTTGATGTCAATTTGGTAATATATTGTTCCCAAATAACGATAGCATCTACTTCATGCGTCGTGAGGGCTGTTACTTGTTCAGCTGCGTTGAGGTTGACTGTTTGGACATCATCCAGCGTGAATCCTTGTTTTTCAAGGAGTAATGCTAATAAATGCTGTGCATAGGAACCCTTGGCATAGGCTACTTTCTTTCCTTTTAAATCAGCAACGGATTGAATGGAAGAATCGGTAGGAACAAGGACAGCCAATGCTTTTTCCCCATAGGCAATATTGGAAACAACGCTAATATCATGTCCTTGTGATTTCGCAATGATTGCCGGCAAATCGGCCATGAATCCTAAATCAGCTTCTCCGGCAGCGACGGCTTCATTAACGAGCGGTCCGGACTTAAATTCTGTCCACGTTTCTTTCGCTCCTATTTTTTGTAATTCTTCATCAATATACCCCAAATTATGCGCTACGTATACGGTCGTATATAATGGATACGGCTGTGCGGCAATTCGCAACACCGCCCCTTCATCGGTTCCTTCTGTCGTTGTGATGGGTGCTTTTTCATGACTTGCCGTATTTGATGATGATCCACAACCGCCCAACATCCCCATCGCTGCGACGGCTACAGCCAATCCTATCAGATATGTTTTCCATTTCATTCCGATTCCCCCTTTTATATAAATCGTTTTATTATATCATGGCTAAGCATGCACGTGTGTTGTCGTGTGATTACCTTATGAAAGAAATGTTTGATCTGCCCAAGTTAACACGTCATCCAAAATGGCCAAATTTTCTTTCAATTCGTCTTCCGTAATAATTAAAGGAGGGCAAATGTTAATATTATTTTCTCGTCCAAATGTAGAGAACCCACGTTTACGTAATTCCTGTTTAATCGCAGGTAGAATTGTATTGCTTTCACCATACGTCACAAGTGGTTTCCGTTTTGCTTTATCTTTCACTAATTCAATAGAAGAAAACAATCCAATAGCTCGGGCTTCTCCGACAATGGCATGTTTTTCAACCAAATGCTGTAATTCTTGTTTTAATACAGCCCCTACTTGTTGTACATGTTCAGCAATATGATGGTATTCATAATATTCCAGAGCTGCTACACCGGCTGCGCATCCTAAGGTATGTCCGCTGTACGTCAATCCGCAAGGTAATACGTGATCTGTAAAATACTCGCCAATCTCTTTATTGACAATGACGCCACCTAAGGGAACATAGCCGCTTGTCACGCCTTTCGCAAAGGTAATAATATCGGGCTTCAAATTAAAATGCTGCCACGTAAAAGCTTTCCCTGTCCGATAAAAACCAGCCATCACTTCATCTAAAATCAAAAGAATGCCATACGTATCGCAAAGGGCCCGTACACCTTCCATATATCCTTTTGGCGGAATAATGACGCCATTGGCACCGACGATACTTTCCATCAAAATCGCTGCAACTCGATCGGTTCCTTCAAACTGTAATTGCCGTTCTAATTGTGCCAATGCTTGGGCCGTATCTTTTTCTTCATCAACACCGTATGTATACCCATCTCGATAGGGATAGGGATTGAAGAAATGAACAAACCCGCCAGCACCACCGCCTGTTTCTGAAGCAAATCGACGCCAATCGCCGGAAGCATGAGCAGCTCCTAATGTGGCACCATGATAACTTAAGTAGGCACTAAAAATTTTAGGCCGTCCCGTAACGGTGCGAGCGATTTTAATGGCATTTTCATTCGATTCAGCACCGCCACAAGTAAAGAATACGCGACTATATGTATCTTCACCAGCCAGTTGAACAAGCTTATGGGCCAATTGAGATTTAGGCTGTGATGCAAAATCAGGAGCCATAAACGGCATCGTGTGGGCTTGACGGCAAATGGCTTCAATAATATCCGGATTGTTGTGCCCCAAATTCGCACATACTAATAAGGAAGACATATCCGTATACCGTTTGTCATCGTAATCCCAAAAATAAATGCCTTCAGCTCGTTTGACCGGCAAAACCGGACCGCCTTGTTTCGTCCATGGCTGTAATACATACTGTTGATGTTCTCGAATAACTTCATTTCCTTGCTGGCTCATGTTATATACCCCTCTCTTGATCGTATCATATAAAAAAGGGGCT
>CALBLM010000283.1 GCA_937895695.1 uncultured Megasphaera sp. | reverse complement strand
TACGTCGCCTGTGTTATTGGGACTCAATCCTATGATTTCTAAAGTCATGGCTAGTGCGATTGTTACGGTGTGGAATTATTTATCTCGAAAGAAATGGATTTTTAAATAAATAGGAAATGGGATGTATGGAATGAAGCGGAGCGAACGAGTGTTAGAATTGCTGCGAGAAATGATTGCGATTGACAGCGAAACAAATACGAAAAAAGAAGTGGATATGGAAACGTATTTACACGAAACGTTATCTCATATGCAAGGGGTAACGTGTGGGATGATTCATATCCCTTGTGATGCCCATGGGCGTTCCGTTGTGTATGGTTTAATTTCCGGTAGCAGTACGGATACGGTTGTTTTTATGAATCATCATGATGTCGTTGGCGTGGAATCATATGGAACGATGAAACATCATGCTTTTGAACCGGATGAACTCCTTCAGGACTTGCTCAGACAAGAAACGAGTGAAGATGTACTTCGCGATTTACACAGCGGAGAATGGCTCGTAGGGCGTGGTTCCTGTGATATGAAAGGCGGTGCAGCAGCACAACTGGCTGTTTTTGAAGAATACGCAGCGCATCCGGGAAAAGCAAGTCTTTTGTATCTATCTGTACCTGATGAAGAATCGTATTCATCGGGTATGCGTATGGCCCTATCTGTCTTACAGGATTTGAAAAAATCCTATGGATTATCTTACCGATTACTTGTAGATAGCGAACCGAATGATAAAGAAAAAGGTACCCTTGTTTCGTATACGGGCTCGGTAGGAAAATTACTTCCTGTTGTTGTTGTACAGGGAAAATCAGTTCATATTGAAAAGTATGGACAAGGAATCAATCCGCTTAGTATACTGGCTCAGTTAATTGTTGATACCGAAGGCGATATGTCTTTGATTGATGTGTGCGGAGATGAAATGACGCCGCCGCCGGCATGGTTTTATTTGCGAGATCGCAAGGAACGGTATGATGTTTCTTTACCACAGCGCGCAGCAGCTTGCGCTAATTTTTTGATGTATCATAAACGGCCTGATGATATCATGCAGATACTGATGCAGTCGGCCCGTCATGCTGTGGATAAAATGCTAAATAAAATGCATAGCAAGCTGACAATGCCTGTGCTGAGCGGCGCAGAATTAGTCAAACGAGCCATGACGTATCCTGGATTTGATGTATTTTATGAAAACGTCAAAAATACCAGTTTTGTTTCCCTGCAAAACGGAAAAAGTACATATGCCCAAGAAACAATTCAGGTGATTGAAAAAATTCTTCAATTTATGGGGATGACAGAACCTGTCGTGGTAATTGCGTTTGCGCCGCCGTATTATCCAGCAGCCGATAGCAGGATGCTGAAAGATAAGCGTTTTGATAGTTTACTGCAGATAATAGAGTCGGTGACTGACGTAACATTCCGCCATTACTTTAATGGTATTTCTGATTGCAGTTATTGCTGTGTATCTCCCGATTTGAATGCAACGACGTTAAAAAACAATTTACTCTTATGGGGGAAATCGTATCAATTTGATTTTTCGGCAATGGCGCAAATGCAGATTCCTTTTGTATTATTGGGACCTTGGGGAAAAGATTTGCATGAACGGACAGAACGTGTTCATATTGACAGCGTATCTGACAAACTGCCAGCAATATTAGAAAAAATAATCCAGTATATAGGGGACACAGCGGTGTAAAAATATGTTTATTTGTAAAATAGATATTTTCCCCATACTTTTTAGTTATACTGTAACAATATTGTAACAATACTGTGGTATTATATGCATAGTATTGTAATGCGCACTGTTTATGTGACATTATAAAAAAACAGAAAGCTGGGATTATGATGAAGAAAAAATCATTAGTATTAGCCGCTGTTATGGCAGCATGTGCAACATCGTTTGCTTTTGCAACGCCGCAAACACAATGGGAACAAGGTCAGTGGCAGGTTGACCTCGGTGCTTGGAATCCAAAAGCGGAAGTGGACTCTGATAAGATTGTTGGCAGTACATTGGGTGATGGCAATGTTAGCACTGATTCCAAATGGAATTTCCAGGGCGGTCTAACCTATGGTTTGACTGACAAATGGGGATTGCAGTATGGTTATTA
>CALBLM010000282.1 GCA_937895695.1 uncultured Megasphaera sp. | reverse complement strand
AACTGATGGCGACGATATTTTGTTTGCCATTAAATATTTTTGCGATGGAGATTTGTTTTGTTGCGGCAATTATATTAGCGGCCTATTATAGTTGGAAATATGGTGTACAACATGTCACGGATATAAAAATCATACTGCCTGCAGGATTGTTTGCAATTCTGTCGCTGATTTCATTAATCGGTTCGCCTAAGATCGTATTTGGATTAGGATTTTATGCGTTTACGATATTGCAGTATATCGTTATGTACGTATTAATTATTTTTTTTATACGCACAACGGCAGAGAGGCATATGGTGTTAGTGTGTTTGCTTATTAGCGCAGCCGGTACGGTATTATACGGTATCTATCAATACGCACACATGTTGACGCTGCATGAAGCGGAATGGGTGGATAACTCGGCTTTTCCCTTGTTGAAACGCCGTATGTATTCGACATTGTATAATCCCAATTTATATTCTTCCTTTTTATTGATGATCATGGGTGCAACCGCATCGATGGCTATTTGGACGCGCCATGCATGGCATCGTATAGGATATCTCGTTTTGTTTGCGGCGTTAGGATTGTGTCTTATCCTGACGTATTCCCGCGGTGCTTGGCTCAGTGTGGCAGTATTGGTATTTTTCTTTGGATTGGTATGGAACAAACGACTATGGCTGTTGTTTTTACTGGTACCCCTTGTCCTTTTATTTTATCATGGCGGCGTGACGAACAGACTCATGTCTATTTTTTATCACAGCGAAGCCGATACATCGGTTTCCATGCGGCTGGATATGTGGTACAGTGCGATGGAAATGATTATCGAACATCCCTTGCTGGGAATCGGTTGGGGGGCGTTTAAGTTTGTCTATCCTGTGTATAATGAGTTAATTCAGCAGGCAGGCATTGTGATATTTCATGCGCACAATATGTTTTTGAATATATGGGCTGAAACAGGAATTTTGGGGTTTGCCTGCTTTTTGTGGTTTTTTTACGGACAGGCCTATTATGGATGGAAATTGCTGCACATGCCGCAGGCTGTTGCCTTTGATCGGGCTGTCGCTATGATGATGGTTGCAGCTGTTGTATCCCAGACGATTTGCGGATTTAGTGATTATGATTTATTCAGTACTCAGATTTCCCTTGTATTTTGGCTGATTTGCGGCATATTCGCCAATGCCTATATTGAATGTAAAAAACGATAAAAAAAGTTTGCGAAATAATTCACAATGATATATAATAACTATGTAACTCATTATAATAACACATACATGTGTATAACTAAAAGGAATAATAAAAATATCATTGTGGGAGGATATTTCCATGAGACAGAAAAAGGCAATATCAGATGCTGTTATTGAACGATTGCCGCTGTACTACAGGGACCTTTTGTTGCTGCAAGATGCGGGAATTGATATTATTTCATCAGAAAAATTAGGCGAACGATTGGGTGTTACACCGGAACAGATTCGCAAAGATTTGACTTGCTTTGGTGCCTTTGGGAAAAAAGGCGTTGGATATTATGTTAGTGAATTATGCCAGCAAATTGTAGAAATCATTGGGCTTCAGCAGCACTGGAAAATCGGCATTGCCGGTATTGGTCATTTGGGCTGGGCCTTGGCAAACTATAAAACCTTTGGCCGTTTGGGATTTCGGACGATGGGGCTGTTTGATGTAGACCATCGCATTATTGGCCAAAACGTAGGTGGTGTAGAAGTCACGCCGATTTCCGAAATGGGCGATGTCATTCGTAAAGAAGGCATTCAGATTGGCATTATTACTGTACCGGCAGCGGTGGCTCAACAGGTGGCCGATCAGATGGTAGAAGCGGGCATTAAGGGAATTTTGTCATTTGCGCCGTTGCGATTAAACGTACCCGATCATATTTTCGTATTTCGCGAAGATTTGTCCATTGGATTAAGCCGGATTTCGTATTATTTAACCAATAAAAAAGAAGAATCATGACGAATATCAAAAGGGAGCAGATGTATATGTCTGCTCCCTTTTTGTATGTACGTAAGGCGGTGTGTTATCTGTTTCATTTATTTTTTAGTTATTGATGTATTTTCAATCCCGTATGTTCACGATATGCTTCGGCAGCTGTAGTGTCGCTGATATACCCCTGTTCGACCATGAGTGACAAGACTATTTTTTGTCGTTTTCTGGCAGCTTCATAATTTTGCAGCGGATTATAATAGGTCGGGGCTTGTACGAGTCCGGCGAGCATAGAGGCCTGTGACAGGCGCAGCTTTTCCGGATTTATATCATAATAAATCTCACTGGCTTCATAGATACCCGTAGCATTTGCACCGAAATAGGCCGTATTCAAATAGATTTCCA
>CALBLM010000281.1 GCA_937895695.1 uncultured Megasphaera sp. | reverse complement strand
TCGCTGGAAAAATCCAATTCTTTCTGCGACAAAATACACATATTCGTATTAAAATCTAAGATATGCAGTATTGCATTTTGTATCATCATACGTTCTTCATTCCTTTATGCTTGATGTAATTCAAATACACTGACTTCACGCGAGCAAAATACCCGAAACGGCAGCCAATGACCTGTACCGCGGTTAACATAGCCAACAGATTCACCCTGACGAAACAGACCGCGCAAATATTTAAACCCGACCATTTCTACAATCGGACCGATAGGAGCAACCTGTGCGCCATGGGTATGACCGCAAAGGGTAAGGGGAATATGATGGGTAAACCCTTCATCAATAAATGCCGAATGATGAGCTAGCATGACGACAAAAGCATTTTTTGGAATCCCATCCAACGCCTTTTGCACGAAAGATTCTCGTTCAGCTACAAATTTTTCTTCTCCTTTGGCAAAGCTAAAATCAACACCGGCTATATAAAATGGCTTATCATCATGACCCGTACAATTCATCAAACCGTCTCCCCGACCGGGACTGGCTTGTATATGCGAATTACGAAGAATGCGAACAGGCGTCTCTTTTAACATATCGCGAATAGCCGATAAATTACGATAATATTCATGATTGCCATAACAAAAATCAATGCCATCGGGAAAACGGGACGCATTGCTTTCAATAATATGCCGACACGCCGGCAATAGTGACAATTCATCAATCAAATCGCCAGTTAATTCCAATCGGTTTACGCCTTGTGCTACTAACGCATCTATGGCTTCCTGCAAGCGTTTTGGACTAAAAAATAATCCCATATGAACATCTGAAATTTGTCCAATTTTATATCCTTCCAAATAGTCCGGAAGATTTCGATACGAAAGGCGGTGCATGGACACATCCAAATAGCTTTCGCCTACTACATTTCCTAAAGCACTTGTCGTAACAGCCGCTACGGGAATAGCCGCTGCGGCACCTTTAAGAAACGTCCGCCGTGACAACTGATTCGGCAATTGCTGATGTATTTTTTCCTGCGGCTTTTCTAAAAAACGATGCTCTTTTCGCCAAAAAAATACACCAATAGCTCCTAATACCAGCACAGGAAAGGCCAATAAAAAAATGAACAACCAACTCAAGGACGCTAAGGCACCGTAAAATAATACGGTTTTCCAAGGGCTAGTAATCCATTGGGGAAATAAACTTCCATAATACGCCAGTTCTCCTACAGCAACGATCGTCACTGCCAGACCGCCGACAACGACAGCCCACTTACGGCTTGTCTGTATCATGTAATTCCACAACATAAGTGAAAAAACAACGATGCACGACATGCCTATCATAAAGTTAATAAAAAAAAGCCCCTTCATTCTACCATGGCAGTAATTTTGCCGTGCGGCCCGGCCCAAGGAACCGAAGTATACGCTTGCTTAGGCAACCACTGCCAGTCCTCCTTCGTTTGTAGTATGCCGTCAGTCAAACGGCCTTCATACATAGTCATCTTCCAAATTTTATGGGAAAAGACATGTTTGAGCGTACCTATTGAAGCTGAATCGATAGCAACCTGGAGTCCTACCGATGCCACCAACTGTTGCAACGCATTCCGTCCCTCTGCACCACTGCCTATGACATTGGGAAATTCCCACATCGACGCCAGCAGCCCCTTAGCAGGCCGTCGATGGACGAGCCAGCATCCCTGGTGTGACAACACACAAACAGCAATCTGCTCTGTAGGAATATGTTTTTTCGTAATACGCAAGGGCAACTCTTTTTCTATCCCTGCTTTCTTCGCACAACAATATGCAATCAACGGACAGTCATTACAACGAGGACTTTTAGGAATGCAAACCATGGCACCGAAATCCATCAACGCTTCATTAAACGGGCCTGCCTGCGCTGCCGGTATTTGGGACTGCGCCAAGGCTGTAATTTGCCTTTTTACAGGCATAGATAAAATATTTCCGGAAATATTATACAAACGCGCAAATATACGCAGTACATTTCCATCAACAGCGACTTCCGGCTCGCCATAGGCCATGCTTAGGATAGCTCCTGCCGTATATTCGCCAATGCCTTTCAGCGATAATATCTCTTTTTTAGTATCCGGCACTTTACCGCCATACGAAGCGACAACTTCCTGCACGGCTTCATGCAAATTGCGTGCCCGAGAATAATAGCCTAACCCCTGCCACTGCCGCAATACATCATCTTGACTGGCTGCCGCTAAGGACTGCATCGTAGGGAATTTCGTCATCCAACTATCATAATAGGGTTTAACAGCTTCCACTTTCGTCTGTTGCAACATAATTTCCGATACCCATACTTTATACGCGTCGCGGGGAAATTTGTCACGCCATGGCAAATCCCGCCGATGGGCATCATACCATTTCAGTAAAATGGGTGCCCATATTGTCTTCTCATCTTGTTTCACATTACTCATCATTTCATATCATCCTATACACCGCGCTGATTGGGATCCCAAATATATTTATGTAACTGTAGCTGCAATTTCCAAGATGTCAACTCATGCTGTTTCATAAATTCAACAATCTGTGCCGCCTTGATTTGTCCATATACGGGACCTACATAAATCGGACATATAGGCTGAT
>CALBLM010000280.1 GCA_937895695.1 uncultured Megasphaera sp. | reverse complement strand
CTTTCAGAAGATGCTATTGTTCAGGTATTGCAACGAGCTTTGCAGGATACGAAAAAAGGACTGGGCAGTCTTCATGTGACGGCTTCTTCTGATACACTCCATATCATAGCTAGATTGGCTGATCGGGATGCCCGTGTAGGACTGAATGTATTGGAGCAAGCAGCGACGATGGTTTCAGAAGACGGTATGATAACGCAGGATGTTGTAGAAAAAACTGTCGGTCATCCGGTATATACATATGATAAAAAAGGGGACGCTCATTATGATACGATTTCGGCTTTTATCAAAAGTATGCGAGGTTCAGACCCGGATGCAGCCCTTCATTATATGGCGCGTATGATAGAAGCAGGAGAACAACCTTCCTTTATTGCCCGTCGTCTGGTCATCTGTGCAGCGGAAGATGTAGGATTGGCAGATCCCCAGGCTTTGGTGATTGCCAACGCTGCTGCACAGGCCGTACAATTTGTTGGCTGGCCGGAAGGTCGCATTATTCTTTCAGAAGCGGTGATCTATGTAGCTTGTGCACCCAAAAGTAATAGTGCCTATATGGCTGTAGATGCGGCGATAGCCGATGTGCAACATGGCGGATGTGGCGATATACCGGCGTATTTGCGAGATAGTCATTACAGCGGAGCTTCTTCACTGGGACATGGACAGGGATATCAGTATCCCCATCAGTTTCCTGATGGCTGGGTAGCGCAGCAATATTTGCCGGATCCATTAAAAAATAAAACATATTATCACGAAACAACGCATGGAAAAGAAAAAGAACTGGCGGCACGCTGGCATCAACGGCGGCATGAAACATAATATATAGAAGGTGAACGGATTGACACAACAAAAAACGCGCCGACGCACGCGGGCGTCGGAAACGCGTAGAAAAGCAAAAGTGCAAAAGAAAAGCACACCACTGCTTAAATTTGAAATTATCGGTCTTATTCTTATCTTTTTTGGCATTTTTGCGACAATCGGTATTCTGGGTATTGATACAGGAAGCGTTGGTTATGCATTAGATGGAATTTTAGCATATGGATTTGGATTTGGCCGTGTTGTTGTACCATTGTCGTTAATTGTTGCAGGTCTTAAATATATTATGCTGCGAAAAGCTTGCCCCTTAACTGCTGTTTGGGCATGGGGAGCGTGGGCTTATGAATTATTTTTAACGCTCATCCATCTTCTTATTGTACCTGATGGAACAGAATTCATGCCTGCTGGTCTTCGTGTTGGCGGCGGGATAGCCGGTGCTGTATTGGCATCGGTACTGCGAGGAATGTTAGGACAAATTGGGGCGATTCTGTTTATTGTTGTGGCATCCGTAGTTACGACGTTGTTATGGAAAAAGTGGTCTATTGCAGAACCGGTAGCGATTGTTTCTAATAAGGCAACTGAAGAAGTATCTAAAATGTCAGATAAAGCAGTAGAAAGCCTGCAGGATGCTTCGACAGCGATTCGCAGTTGGCAGCAACAACGGCAGCGACCGCATATTTTTGATGTTCAAAAAGAAGAAGCTAAGGAAAACGTTCGCAGTTTGGCGCAGAGGGAATCGGTGCATGAAGACGAGAATCGAGCAGATGAGGTCGAACAGATTCTCCCTGAACCGGAAGAGAAAATACCTTTTACACCCGTATATGCAGATGAACCGGTTTCTGATCATATACCCGATGAGGTTCAGCATGTTGAGGCCGTAGAAGACCCAATAGATAATAGACAGCCAGAAGCAGACATACATACAGAATTAGCTGAAGAAACAGACGTACTGCAATCGGATATGACTGATTTAAAACCTGTAGAAGTGGAAAAAACAGCAGCAACAGCGGACGTAGGCAGGACCGGTACGAGTGCCGTACCAAAGGCAGAGGGTAAACGCCCCTATCGGCTACCTCCTATGACGATGCTGAATCCTGGTAAAGGTCAAAGCGGCGGACTCAGTGATGAAGTACGACAAAATGCTCATATTTTACAGGAAACGTTGCAGAGTTTTAATATTGACGCTAAAATTCTCAATGCCAGTCAAGGTCCGGCAGTTACGCGATATGAATTAGAACCGGCAGCCGGTGTAAAAGTCAGCAAAATTGTTCATTTGGCAGATGATATTGCACTGAAGCTGGCGGCAACGGATATTCGAATTGAAGCGCCCATACCGGGAAAAGCCGCTGTAGGTATTGAAGTACCTAATAAAAAATTATCCGGTGTTACCATTCGAGATGTATTAGATACAGAGGCTTTTAAAAATACCGTAGGCGGTGTACCGGTTAGTTTGGGAAAAGATATAGCCGGTAATCCTGTCATTGCTGATTTGACTAAAATGCCTCATTTGCTGGTTGCCGGTTCAACAGGTTCCGGCAAGAGTGTCTGCATTAATACATTTATTGCTAGTATTTTATTTAAACAGCGGCCGGAAGATGTCAAACTGATTTTGATTGATCCGAAAGTTGTTGAACTTTCTAATTATAACGGCATTCCCCATTTACTTACGCCTGTCGTTACCGATCCGAAAAAGGCAGCTAGTGTGCTGCGTTGGGCTGTACGGGAAATGGATGACCGGTATAAACGATTTGCTTTGACTAAAACCCGTGACATTTCAAGATATAATGAACTTCATCCGGAAGAAGCCATGCCCTTTGTGGTCATCATTATCGATGAATTGGCTGACCTTATGATGGTCGCCTCGAATGATGTAGAAGAATCTATTTGCCGGTTGGCACAAAAAGCTCGTGCCTGTGGTATGCATCTTGTCTTGGCAACGCAGCGTCCGTCTGTAGATGTTCTTACAGGGCTAATTAAAGCCAATGTGCCGAGCCGTATTGCCTTTGCCGTATCCAGCCAAATTGATTCACGAACCATCTTGGACATGGCCGGCGCAGAAAAATTAATTGGCAAAGGTGACATGCTCTTTTATCCGATGGGAGCGTCTAAACCGCTTCGTGTGCAAGGGGCGTTCATTTCTGATGCGGAAATTGATAAGATGACAGAATTTATAAAACAGCAAGGGGCACCTGAGTATGATGAATCTGTTCAAAAAGCGCAGTCAGAACACAATGACAGCGAAATCGATTTCTTTGAAGATGAACTCATGAGGCAGGCCATTGATATGGTGTTAGAAACAGGACAAGCGTCAGCATCTATGCTTCAGCGACGTTTCCGCATTGGTTATACGCGGGCAGCTCGCATGGTAGATACGATGGAAGCGATGCATATTGTCGGCCCTAGTAATGGCAGTAAAGCAAGAGAAATCCTCATGACGCCAGAAGAAGTGCAAGCAAAGTATTTAGATGGAAAATAGATAGCTGTCTTCGTAGATATAGGATGCGGATAATCTAAACGATATTCGGGCATACATAAAAAACGGGATGATACATGACGCTTTTGCTATCATGTATCATCCCGTTTTTTATGTTTCTATTAGATATGTGTGGCAGCTCTTTTTATACAAAGCAGTATTTAGTTTTTATCTTGTTTGTATTTTTTATATGCCACAGCATCAAAAGTACCAAGATGTTTGTCGATGACGAGTGCATTGACGACAGAACCGGCAACGTTGAGCATTGTACGAGCCATATCAATCAGAGGATCAATAGCCAAAATAGGACCAATTAGACTAAAGGATGAAGCCATGCCGACACCAGATAAGCTGACAGACGCGGCCATGGTGGCTGTGCCTGGAATGCCAGCAATGCCGAGAGAGCCCAGACTAACGACGATGATCGTCATAATAATCATGCTGAAGTCCATGGGAGAGCCTGTGAGATTGCAGACATATACGATGAGCAGAGAGGGAAATATACCGGCACAGCCCTGCATACCGGCAGTTGTGCCAAAACCGGCAACGAAGCTGGCAGTTCCTTGATTTACGCCTAATTTTTTAACAAGTGTTTCAATCGTAACGGGCAGACAGCCGACGCTGGAACGAGATGTAAAGGCTAAAATCAATAAGGTAATCGATTTTTTTAGGTAATGAATCGGATTAATGCCGTTGATGCTTAAGAAGAGCAGTTGAATGATAAATTGGACGATAATCGCGAGGTATAAGACGAGGATAAATTTACCCACTTCTAAAATACTCATCAATCCCTTTTGGGCAATTGTATTAGCCAATAAAGCAATAACAGCCCAAGGCATGTAGTCGAGAATTAATAGAGCCATATTCATCATGGCTTTGTGCAGTCCGTTAATGAGGTTTTTCATAAATGCACCGGTTTCGGGCATATCGGCTTTAATCCACCAAATAGCACGGCCGAGAAAAGCACCAAAAATAACCATGCCGATGATATTGTTTTTGACCATGGCATCGACAAGGTTTCCCGGAATCAAATGACGAATAGTCAGGGCAATACTGACGACATCTTTGGCTTTGGCATCCGTAGCTACGGCAGCGGCATCACCGCCGACATGAAAGAGAATGCCGAAGAAAAGTCCGACGACAGTGGATACAGCAACCATACCCATCGTCACGAGAATCGTTCGTTTGACCAAACGGCTCATCCCTTTATCGGTATCCATGTTGACGATAACATGGGCAATGGAAATGATGACAAGGGGAACGACAATCATCTTAATTAGGTCAATGTAGCCATTGCCAAATAATTGAAACCACGTTGTCGTTTCTTTGACAAAGGTTACTTTCATGGGCGTGTCGGAAAAACCGGACATGACTTGCATGCCGAGCCCGAGCAAAGCGCCGAGAATCATTCCGATGACAACGACGAGAGAGAAATCCATCTTGCGGATTCG
>CALBLM010000279.1 GCA_937895695.1 uncultured Megasphaera sp. | reverse complement strand
ACGTTTGGTATTACTACATCATTCTCGTTCCAGTTAGTTTGCTTCCTTGGACCGGTCCTTGTCTGTATGGTTTATGGAAACGGCGCAGCTGGAATGACGAATATGTATTTATGGCTGTTTGGGCTTTAGGTACCATTCTGTTTTATACCGCCATGGCTACCAAATATCCTACGTATGCCTATATTGCCAACATGCCGTTATTGTTTTTAGGTACCCAAGCGATTCTGATGCTGTATGCACAGTCTCGGCGTCGTATATGGCTATGGCTGACCGGTCCTGCTCTCGTGTATTGGCTTATCTTTTTCATCGCCGCATTGGTAGCGAAACCCAAAACATTTGAATTGGGCAGTGTATGGAGCCTATTGATTCTGCTGGCCATTGCTGTTGCCGTTCTTCTCTTCGCCCAATGGCAAAAAGCATACACCGCTCTTCCGGCCATTACGACACTAACCACGATAGGGTTATACCTTATCTTGACCTATCAAGTACTCGTTCCCTTTTATACGTACCGATCTTCCGTTGCTATACTTCCTGCTGTTCCCCAATTAAACGGCACCATTTATTTTTATAATCAGTATTATACGTCCTTTCCGTATTATACAGGAAAAACAGCTATATTTATTTCCAAAGACGGCTCTGTAAACAAAGGTGATAATAAAAACCGCGATACTGCTTGGCAAAAAAAATATGTATATCCTCGTGCAACCGTTGCTTCGCTTACTTCACAACTGCAACAGCATGCCGCTGTATCTATTATTGTACCGCAAAGTGAATATAACACCTTTATCCAGACGCCTTGCTATACCTCTACAGATTATGTTGGTAAATTTGGTACGTTTTATGTATTTTCTTCTCGTTAGGAGATGCTTTCATGACTATCGAAACATTTATACACCATCTCAAACAATACCAAGGAACGAATGTATTCAACCCCTGGCACGATTACGATACCCGCTGTGATATCGGACCGCAGGCACCGGCTATCCGGTGCAGGCAGCTGCATGATTATCTGCAGCTGCGCATTGCCAAAGCCCGTTATGTCTTAGTTGCTGAAGCTGCCGGCTATCAAGGCTGCCGCTTCAGCGGTATTGCCATTACGTGCGAACGCATGCTGCTCAATGCACATAAACAAGTCCATAGTCGCATGGTGTTGGGTTATGACGGCATGCGCACCAGCCATCCCGATTGTGTGTACATGACCAGCAATCCCCAACGGCTTCACGGGATGAATGAACCGACAGACACCTATGTTTGGGGGGCTATTCTTGACAACGGCCTGCAACCGGAAGATGTACTGTTATGGAATATATTTCCCTTTCATCCCCACAAGTCCACGACTCCTTTTAGTAACCGCACGCCGACAGATACTGAAATTACCGACGGCCTTATGTATACCAAAGAATTACTGTCTCTTTGTCGTTCAGATATTGTAATTGGAGCTATCGGACGTAAATCTACCCAAATGCTGGAAAACGCATCCATTCCGGTTATAACGATGCGTCATCCTGCCAATGGTGGGGCCAGCCTGTTTCGCCAACAATTCGCCCAATGGATAAATCGTATAACTTTATAAAATACTGGGAAAATAGAGTATTTTATTAAGAAATTTTAAGATTAACCTTTATTTATTTTTGAAAAGTTATTGCATTTTATTCATAAATTGTTTATAATCATATACAACCTGTTATACGAGCCTAGCATTGCACGTGCATTCAGGCTCGTTTTTTCATTGATAAAAGGAGGAACTGCGATGCTGAAAAAGCTGCGCGACTTACCAGCTCCGCAAGGGATGTATGATCCCTCATTCGAACATGATGCCTGCGGTATTGGCTTTGTCGTAAATATAAAAGGAAAAAAATCATATGACATTATTGATGATGCCTTAACTATTTTGGAAAACCTGAAACACCGCGGCGCAGAAGGTGCCGATGCCAAAAGTGGTGATGGTGCCGGTATATTAGTACAAATTCCGCATCAATTTTTCTGTCGCGAATGCGAAGTATTAGGTTTTTCTCTGCCAGACGAAGGAGAATACGGTGTCGGCATGATTTTTGCCCATCGTTATGAAAGCTTCCGCAAAAAACAGATGGAAGCTTTTGAAAAAATCGTCCGTTCTGAAGGTTTAACCATTCTCGGCTGGCGTGATGTTCCGGTTGACGAAAGCTTAATCGGCAGCATTGCCAAAACGATACGTCCTCATTTTCTCCAAGTCTTTATCAAAAAAAGTCCAGACCTTAAAACACAAATGGACTTTGAACGCAAATTATATATTATTCGTAAATTGGCCGAAAAAGCCATTGTTCCGCCAAGCCAAGAAAAAGGGACAGATTTTTATATTGCCAGTCTCTCTTCCAAAACAATTGTCTATAAAGGCATGCTGACATCCGTACAGCTTCGTCATTTCTATTTGGATTTATCGGACCTTGATTTTACGACGGCCATGGCCCTTGTCCATTCCCGTTTTAGTACGAATACCTTCCCAAGCTGGGCGCGAGCTCATCCGAACCGTTATATCGTCCACAATGGCGAAATCAACACCATTCAAGGCAATATCAACTGGCTAAACGCTCGTGAAAGTAAATCAAAATCCGAATTCTTCCCCGATATGGAAAAAGTATTTCCTGTCGTCGATGCTACCGGCAGTGACTCTTCTATGTTTGATAACTGCTTGGAATATTTATATATGACAGGCCATTCTCTTCCTCATGCGATGATGATGATGATTCCTGAACCGTGGGAACGGGATCCGCTGATGAGTGAAGAAAAGCGCGATTTTTATCGGTACCACAACTTCATGTTGGAACCTTGGGACGGCCCGGCAGCTATCGGTTTCTGCGACGGCACCGTTATCGGCGGTATGCTCGACCGCAACGGTCTGCGTCCGGCACGATACTATGTAACCCGCAATGACCGCGTAATTGCCAGCTCTGAAGTTGGTGTCGTCAATATCCCGCCAGAAGACATTCTTTACAAAGGTCGTTTAGAACCGGGCAAGATGCTTCTCGTCGATACGAAACAACAACGTATTATTGATGATGATGAAATCAAACATCAGATTGCAACAGAACATCCATATCATGACTGGTATAAAGAACACATCGTCAACTTAGATGATTTGATGTCAACGCAAAATATTGCCACCAATGATTCGATTATCCCATATGACCTGAAAGAACAGGAAAAAGTATTCGGATATACCCAAGAAGACATGGATAAAGTCATTCTGCCCATGGCTCGCGATGGCAAACATGCCATTGATTCCATGGGGGTCGATGTACCTTTAGCCGTGTTGAATGACAAACCACAGTTATTATATGACTATTTTAAAGAAAACTTTGCCCAAGTTACCAACCCGGCTATTGATGGCGTTCGTGAAAATGTTGTTATGTCTACGGCCGTTATGGCTGGCAACGTTGCTAATATTATGGACCCCAATGAAGCGACAACGGCTGCCTTATATTTAAAAACGCCAATTTTGACTAATGAACAAATGGCCGTCATTAAGTCACTCATGACAGATAAACTGCGTACAGCTACCTTATCGATGCTGTATCCGGTAAACAGCGGTGCCGAAGGCATGGAAACAGCTATTGAATCGTTGTGTATTGATGCCTTAAAAGCCATTAAAAATGGTGCCAATATTCTCGTTTTATCAGACCGCGGCGTTAACTCCCGCATGGCAGCTATTCCGGCATTGCTGGCATCTGCAGCACTTCACCATTACTTAATCCGCCAAACCGTACGATCTGACGTCGGTTTAATTTTGGAATCTGGCGAACCGCGCGAAGTACATCATTTCTGTACCTTGATTGGCTACGGTATTACAGCTATCAACCCGTATATTGCCCTGGAATCCATTAAAGAACTGATTGCCAAGAAAAAACTGGGCAAAATGAATTATGAAACGGCTAAAGCCAATTATTTGAATGCCGCTGTCAAAGGAATCTTAGCTGTTATGTCCAAAATGGGTATTTCAACGGTCCACAGCTATCACGGCGCGCAAATTTTTGAAGCCGTTGGTATTCAACAGGATGTCATCAATAAATATTTCTGCAACACACCGTCTCGTATCGAAGGAGTTGGCATCAAAGAAATTGCCAAAGAAAATGCCCTTCGCCATGAATCGGCATACAGTTCGGATGAAAAATTGGAACGTGGCGATTTTTATCAGTATCATAAAGGCGGTCAGCCACATATTATTGATCCTGAAACGGTACAACTTTTACAAAAAGCCGTTAAAACCAATGATTATGCAACATATAGAGAATATGCGGCACACGTCAATACCCAATCTGTTTTCCGTCTTCGTGATCTCCTTGACTTTGATTATCCTGCTGGCTGCAGTATTCCTATTGAAGAAGTTGAATCGGTCGATTCCATCGTTAAACGCTTCCGTACCGGTGCAATGAGTTATGGTGCTCTCAGTAAAGAAGCGCATGAATGTGTTGCCACTGCTATGAATCGTCTCGGTGGCATGAGCAATACCGGTGAAGGCGGCGAAACATCGGATCGCTTCAATACAGAAACGAATGATAAAATCAAACAGGTCGCTTCGGCTCGCTTTGGTGTAACGAGCAATTATCTAATCCATGCGGATGAACTACAGATTAAATGCTCTCAAGGCGCAAAACCAGGCGAAGGTGGTCATTTACCGGGAAGCAAGGTATACCCAGATATTGCTAAAACACGCCATGCAACAACCGGTGTCGCATTAATTTCTCCACCGCCTCATCATGACGTATATTCCATTGAAGATTTGGCAGAACTCATTTTTGATTTAAAAAATGCCAACCGCGATGCTCGTGTCGGCGTTAAACTGACTGCCGGTGCCGGTATCGGTACTATTGCCGCCGGTGTCGTCAAAGCCAAAGCTGATGATATCGTCGTTAGCGGTTATGACGGCGGTACCGGAGCTTCTCCAAGAACCAGTCTTCGTCACGCCGGTCTTCCTTGGGAAATCGGTCTTTCTGAAGTACAACAAACCTTGCTTCTCAACCAGCTTCGCGACCGTGTTACGCTGGAAGTAGACGGCAAGCTCCTAACAGGCCGCGATGTCGCTATCGCTGCACTCTTTGGGGCAGAAATCTTTGGTTTTGGTACAGCACCACTATTGGCAATTGGCTGCCATATGCTGCGTGTCTGCCATCTCAATACCTGCCCGTATGGCGTTTGCACACAAAATGAAAAACTGCGTAAACGATTTAAAGGTAAACCGGAATATATCATCAACTTTATGCGTTTTGTCGCACAAGATCTGCGTGAAATCATGGCTCGTCTTGGTTTCCATAGTATTGATGATATGGTCGGTCGCTATGACTGCCTCGTACAAAAACAAACACCGCAAAACTGGAAAGCTGGTACAGTAAACCTGAAGAACCTCTTATTCCGTCCGTATACAGATGCCAGCCTAAGTCATCATTTTACAACACCTCAGGACCATCAAATCAATACCACCTTGGATATGGCAAAATTGGTTCGCATGTGCCGTCCAGCATTAGAAAAGCAAAAACATATTCGTGCTCGTCTGCGCATTAAAAATACAGACCGCGTCACAGGGACACTGCTTGGCAGTGAAATTACCAAACGATATGGCGAAAACGGCTTGCCGGAAGATACGATTAAATTGTCCTTCGTCGGCTCTGCCGGTCAAAGCTTTGGCGCATTTATCCCAAAAGGCTTGACTTTATCGCTTGAAGGCGATGCTAATGATTATGTCGGCAAAGGATTGTCCGGTGGTAAAATCATCGTTTATCCACCACGTGAATCCATCTTCCCTGCTGAAGATAATATCATCATCGGCAACGTCGCTTTCTATGGCGCAACCAGCGGTGAAGCCTATATTAACGGTACAGCTGGTGAACGATTCTGCGTCCGCAACAGTGGCATCAATGCTGTTGTCGAAGGCGTTGGCAATCATGGCTGTGAATATATGACGGGCGGTCGTGTCCTCATCTTAGGTCACACAGGGCGTAACTTTGCTGCCGGTATGTCTGGTGGTATTGCATATGTATATGATTTAGAACCAGGCAAATGCAATACGGATTTAGTTAAACTAGAAGATGTAACCGATCCAGATGAACAATTAGCCGTGAAATCGATGCTCGAAAAACATGTCGCTTACACTGATAGTAATCTGGGGCATATGCTCTTAGAAAACTGGGATGAAACAATCAAACACATTACCAAAGTCATTCCAGAAGCCTATGAAGAAATGGTTGCACTCATTGCACAAGCTGTTGCTGAAGGCCATAATGATGCAGAAGCCCATATGATTGCCTTTGAAAAGAAACACGGTAAAACTAAATAATATGTATGAAAAACGAAATCCCTCTTTCAAGAGGGATTTTTGTTTTTTTATTTTCATCTTCATATAGATATGATATACTGATAGACATAATTTTATAAAGGAGGTCAATTATGTCTACATCGTATCGAGGCATATTATGTTGCATGGCTGGTGCTATGACCTGGGGTATTAATGGTGTCGTCAGCCAATTTCTCTTTATGCATTATCCCGTTGATCCTTCTTGGCTAACAGCGATTCGTATGGTTACCGCTGGGCTGATCTTATTCATTATATTTTTTCCAAAAAAACATGCCCAATTTAAAGGTATTCTATGCGATCCCATCAGTTTACGCCATTTACTTATCTTCTCCATTTTTGGACTTCTTTTTTGTCAATATGCATACTTAACAGCTATTCAAAATTCTAATTCCGGTACAGCAACGGTACTGCAAACGTTAAGTGTTGTATTCATGTCACTTTACTTAGCCATTCGATTTCATAGAAAACCATCCTTACGAGAAATTATTTCCGTCATTTTAGCTGTCATTGGAGTATATTTAGTTGCCACTAATGGTAATTACGCTACAATGGTTTTATCGCCTTCTGGCTTAAAATGGGGCCTTTTATCCGCATTAGGAGCATTAGTCTATCCCTTGCTTTCCCAAGGAATAGCCAGCCAATGGGGTGCACCTCCCGTTAATTCTCTCGGCATGATTATTGGCGGAACTATTTTTTCACTACTAACACAAATTTGGACATTAACACCAACTCTAGATATATATGGTTGGCTTGCTATTGCCTTTATCATTATTATTGGTACGGTTGTTTCATTTTCTGCATTTATTCAAGGAATTCGTTTGATCGGACCAATGAAAGCAACTTTAATTGGCACCTTAGAACCCGTTGTAGCTTCCACCCTTTCCGCTATTTGTTTAAAAACGCCTTTTACACTTGTAGAAATTATTGGTTTTATCTGCATTATTACAACCGTATTTTTAATAATCGCTAAAAAAGAAATGTAATACGATAAGAATAAAAAAGGTTCTATAATAAATGTTGGGGTCTTGTGGACATCCGTATTCACAAGACCCCTT
>CALBLM010000278.1 GCA_937895695.1 uncultured Megasphaera sp. | reverse complement strand
GCGGCGTGTCTATATATTGTACATCTACGTCAGTCGGCTTTTCTTGAATATAAAAGAACCCTCGGCTTTGTTCATTGAGATGATGCGATGCATCCAATACATGTTGCGAATTCAATAAAAATTTAACTTCGTAATCCGGCGTGATAGCAGCTTGTGAAGGCAAAGCTGTTACGCATCCCCACAGCAGTGCAAGTGCTGTGAATCCCCATGTTAGTAATTTTTTCATATGTATCGCTCCTGTCCTGTAGTATATAGGAACAGTGTATCATAAAATAGAAAGTAAATATATACAAAAAATTGTCTTTTATGCACCAATAAGGCTGGTACATGCATCATTCATATACCAGCCTTTTGCAACGTATGCGTCTTTATTTTTTTAAGGATTTTAAATTTTCTAATCGATTCAATACTTCATTGAGCATGGCTTCACTCTTAGCAAAATGCAGACGAATCAGATTATGAATAGGTTCACGGAAGAAAGAAGAACCTGGGACAGCGGCAACGCCGATTTTACGGGTCATTTCTTCACAGAATGCCGTATCATCATCCCAGCCAAAATCAGAAATATCGACTAAGACATAGTATGCGCCTTGCGGTTTCGTATGGCGAATGCCCAAGCGGCTTAAGCCATTGCAGAATAAATTGCGTTTTTTCGTGTATAGTTCTTGCAAATCGTCATAATAAGACTGCGGGAATTTAAGACCGACAATGGCAGCTTCCTGCAGTGGGCTGGCTGCACCGACCGTTAAAAAGTCATGTACTTTTTTGGCACAGTCGATAATATTAGGCGGAGCGAGAACATAACCAAGACGCCAGCCCGTAATGGAATAGGTTTTGGACAGGGAATTACAGCTGACTGTTCGTTCAAACATGCCAGGCAATGTAGAGAAGTACGTATGAACGTTTGGCTTATATAAAATATATTCGTATACTTCATCTGTAATGACATAGGTGTCATATTTTTTGGCAAGCGTAGCAATAAATTCTAGTTCGCTGCGTGTAAATACTTTGCCGCATGGGTTAGATGGATTACAGATAATAATTGCTTTTGGATTTTGTTTAAAAGCATCTTCCAATACAGCGGGATCAAAATTGAATTCTGGCGGCACTAAGGGGACATAAATTGGATCCGCCCCGGAAAGAATGGCATCGGCACTGTAATTTTCATAAAACGGCGAGAAAACGATTACTTTTTCACCAGGATTGACGATAGCCATTACTGATGCCATCATGGCTTCTGTACTGCCGCAAGTAACAACGATATTTTCATTAGGATTGATAGGAATGCCTAATCGCTCTGTACGGTTTTCAGCAATGGCCTGTCGCAGGTTTTCAGCACCCCATGTGACGGAATATTGATGTGGCCCTTCATAGGCGACTTGTGCTAACCGATCTAAGATGGGTTTTGGCGGATCAAAGTCGGGGAATCCTTGTGATAAATTAATAGCACCGCATTCATCAGAAATACGCGTCATATGACGGATGACGGATTCTGTAAAAAGCGGCATTTTTCTGGATAATTCTTTCATCAGAAAATCCTCCTTATAGATTCGGACGAGATAAATTTAGTGAACATACTTATCCTACGCATTACACCTATGATTGTCAATGAAAGAACTCATTAATTAGTAGTGATTAATAATGATTTAAAAGGAATGAAAGGAATTGACGCTCCTTTTATGCCATTCTATAATGGAAATCGAATGATAGGTATATTTACCATAAGGGGGACATTATCATGGACATTAAAAAATATGTAGAAGCGGAAGTGCCTAATTTAATTGCTATGCGGCGGCATTTTCATGAATATCCAGAAGGTTCACAACAAGAATTTAAAACAATGGAGTATATCGAAGCCAAGTTAAAAGACATGGGACTTTCTAGTGTTCGCGTGCCACGAGGCGGTATATTGGCAACCATTGATAGCGGAAAACCAGGATATACGATGTTGATGCGGGCTGATATTGATGCCTTGCCTGTACAGGAAGATGCTGTGAATTTGTCTAAGCCGAAGGTAGTTGTTTCTAAAAATAAAGGGTACTGCCATGCTTGTGGACATGATGGACATATGGCCATGCTGTTGACAGAAGGAAAGATTTTAGCAGAACATACGGATGAATGGGAAGGTAAAGTTATCCTTATGTTTGAACAGTCAGAAGAATTTGGCGAACGCGGCGGTAAACATTTGCTGCAGTATATACAAGCGCAGGGAATCCATGTCGATACCTGTTATGCTACGCATGTCCGCTGGGATATTCCTGTTGGAAAAATGACAGTACTGGATGATGGGGTTATGTCCGGTGCCTTCTTCTTCCGTGTCAAAGTACATGGTAAAGGCGGTCATGGTTCTCGTCCGGATTTATCTGTCAACCCGATTGATGCATTTATTGCCTTTGGTGCGGCACTGCAGTCGTTGCGCATGCGTGCGGTAGCTCCTGATCATTGCCTGACGTATTCATTTGGTGCCTTACATGCTGGACAAGAACCCAATATTATTCCGCCTGAATTGACATTTGCCGGTTCATGCCGATTCTTTGATAACAAGGATGGTGAATTTTTCCGCGAAAAATTCCATCAAATTTTAGATCACGTATGTGAAGAATATGGCGTGTCTTCTGAAATGCAAGAAGAACAGTTTTTGCCAGTGACGATGAACGATAAAACGTGTGCAGCCTTAGCTAGAAATACCATTGCCAAGACGTTGGGAGAAGATACGTTATATCCAACATCGCATTGGATGGCATCTGAAACATTTGGAGCAGCCTTGGCAATATATCCGGGGATTTTAGCATTTACAGGAATTAATGATTCAGAAGTCGGTAGCGGTGCGAACCATCACAACGCGAAGTTTGACATTGGTGAAAAAGGGTTGATTACAGGTGTGGAAAGTGCGTTGGCATATGTGCTGGCTGTACTAAAAGATAAACCTGATTTTTCGTATTTTAAAGCTGCTGATTTAAACGAAATTGTTAAAAGACTATAATATATATAATACATTAAATAGTAAGAGTGTATGAAGCGGGTTTATTTATGTACGATATACAAAACAGCGGTCAGACGTATGAGCTAACCGCTGTTTTGTATATAAAAAAGACTGCTGTATACGCAGCAGTCTTGAAATGAGTTATATATATATATTAATGACCGGTAACGGGTGATGGTTGCATTTCTTCTTTTTGTGCAACTGTCTGCTGTTTTGCTTCATACGCATCCATATGACGAGCAAAAATACCAGCAAGCAAGGAACCGGTGATTTGATGAATAGCGGCGCCTACGGCAGCCGGAATAGCAACGGTCGGTGCAAAGTATACCGATGCTATTGATAAAGCAAGCGCGTCGTTTTGCATTCCTACTTCCAACGTAACGGAATGCTGCTGTTTTTTGCCCATGTCTAATTTGCCGGTTACAACATATCCTAATACAAATCCAAAAAGGTTATGTGCCAAAACGAGGAGAACCATGAAGATGCCGAGGGAAACGATTTTAGCACCATTGACAGCAACGACGCCACCAAGGATAGAAAGAACGGCAAATGCAGACACTAAGACGAGAACTTTCTGCATCTGAGCTAAATAGGTTTCACCGATAAGGCGATGAACTAACAGACCTAAAAACAAAGGAACTAAAATAACTTTCATGACAGTTAGTGCCATGGCTAAGAAAGAAACCGTAACCCATTGACCAGCTAATGCCCAAACTAAAAAAGGCATCATAATAGGTGCGAGCAATGTGGAGACCGTAGTAATCGAAACAGATAAAGGGACATCGGCTTTTGCCAAAAAGCCCATGACGTTGGAAGCTGTACCGCTAGGGCAAGAACCTAATAATACCATGCCGACAGCTAGTTCGGGAGATAAGCCAAAGCCTAATACTAAGGCATAGGCAACGATGGGCATGATGGTATAATGACATACTGTTCCGATAAGAACTTCTTTGGGACGCTGCAATACCAGACGAAAATCAGAGGCGTGCAACGTCATTCCCATGCCAAACATGACGACGCCAAGAAGGGGAACCGTATTTTTGACAGACCACGTAAAAGCCGAAGGCAGAAAATAACCGGCTACGATATCCAGCAATACAAGCCACGTTAGATTTTTTCCGACAAAAGCACTCAGTTTCGTTACAAATTTCATCATAGTAGAAAACCTCCAGTAGTTAATCATAAAAACAAGATATCAAATAACAAACGTCTTGATTCTGGAGTAATAAAAAAAAGCTTTGTCTCTCCCCATGAAGAGACAAAGCGTAAACTCTGCGGTACCACTCTTATTGCCGGTATATCCGGCCCCTTTATAGACATCACCGCAATGACGTTGCGTTCAATGCCTGACAAGATAACGTTTGTCACACGGCCACGCTTACTAACTGTTCAGCAGGCAGTTCCTGGGTGATATTCATAACGCGCGTTCATCCTGCTTCGCACCAATCAGCAGGTTCTCTGTAATGTTCGCTACAGCTATTACTTTTCCCAATCAACACTGTTTTGTTATTTGCAAGGCAAATTATACACAGTTATGGACAAGATGTCAAGAAAAACAGTATTCTCTTGGAAAAAATTTGTTCAAACCAATTAAAATACGTAACGATATCCATTTAGAAATGGGATATATACGCAGTAGCAAGCAGAATCTGTAAGGTTTATGGTATAATAAGGCATTGGAAATATTTTGCAATGATACATGGATAAGAGAGGAATTTTTCATGGGAAGTATAAAAGTACAAAAACTTGCCAAATCATTTGGCGTACATACCGTATTTAAAGACGTGACGTTTGAAATTCGACGCGGTGAACGTATTGGTTTGATTGGTGCCAATGGTGCCGGAAAATCTACGCTGCTAAAATGTCTTATCGGCGAAGAAGAGTATGATAACGGTATATTTGCTGTTTCTGAAGGCGAAACGATTGGTTATTTGCAGCAGGACATTACCTTTGCCGATGATGTGACGCTGCGGCAGACGGTAACCGATGCATGGGAAGACGTGATGCGTTTGGAAGACCAATTAAAGCAAGTAGAAAAAGAGATGCAGGTTCATCCGAATGATGAAACACTGATGAATCGCTATGCGCGTATGCAGGAACGATTTGAATGGCTGGGCGGTTACGAATATGAATCGATGTCACGAAAAATTATTCATGGCTTAGGGTTTACGGAAGCGGATATGGATCGTCCGGTGCAGCAGTTTTCAGGCGGACAAAAAACGCGAATTAATTTGGCAAAAGCCTTAGTTCGCCGTCCAGATTATCTATTTTTGGACGAACCGACGAACCATTTGGACATGGATATGCTGGAATGGCTGGAAGGGTATTTATTGTCCTATGGCGGCGGTATTCTTATCGTATCGCATGACCGGTATTTTTTGGATAGAGTGGCAACGGGGATTTTAGAACTTGATCATGGTACGGTCACTAAATATAAAGGCAATTATTCCCGGTACATAGCACAAAGCCAAGAACGGCGCAAAGCATTAGAAAGTGCATACCGCAAGCAACAGGAACATATTCATGAAACAGAAGAATACATCCGTAAATATAAAGCCGGTATAAAAGCGAAACAGGCACGAGGACGGCAATCGCAATTAGACAGACTGGAACGAATTGAACTTTCTCCGGAAACAGCTTCGTTGCAGTTCCAATTTGCACCGGCTGAAGAATGCGGTCAAAAAGTATTGGTGTTAGATGATATTTGCGGTGGTTATGCCAAGCGGCAGCTGTTTAATCATTTGTCGCTGTTATTGCGGCGTGGAGAATCGGCATCTTTGATTGGGCCGAACGGTGCCGGCAAGACGACACTGATTCGCATGATTATGGGTGAAATAGAAGCAGACAGTGGTCATATCACCTTGGGAAGCCGAGTGCATATCGGGTATTTTGCGCAGGAGCATACAGATTTACATGGGGCTTGGACGATTTTAGAAGAAATTATGAATGATTTTTCCTTCGGTGAAGAAGAAGCACGCGCTGTATTGGGCCGGTTCTTGTTCCGAGGCGATGATGTATTCAAAGTCATAGACAGTTTAAGCGGCGGTGAACAAGCTCGTGTTGCATTGTTAAAATTATTCTTGCAAGGTGCTAATTTCCTTATTTTGGATGAACCAACGAACCATTTGGATATTCCGACGCGGGAAGTATTGGAACAAGCACTACAAGAGTTTGGCGGGACCTATTTAGTCGTATCCCATGACCGATATTTCTTGGATAAAATTACGACGAAGACCCTTGTATTAGAAAATCAGCAGCTAAAAGAATTTTTAGGAAACTATACATATTATCGGGAAAAAGAAAAAGAAGCGGCAGAGCTGGCGGCGCAGGAATTAGCAGAAAAAGAAGAACAGAAGAGAAATTTACGGACTGCAAAAAAAGAACGACTTGTACCTGCAGCCAAATCATTGGCTAAAACAGAAACGGTTCCAGTACCGAAAAAGAAAGAATCGTCGTATGGAAAAGAAGCAAAACTGGAAAAAATAGAAATGAAAATAGCTGAATTAGAAGCAACATTAAAAATGTATGAAGTACAGATGAATCAAATTGAAAATCAGACCGATACGGATAAATTGGCAGAATTATCGCAATCATACGAAACGACCCAACAAAAGCTGGATGAATATTATGAAAAATGGGAAAATCTTTCTGAATCATAGCATATAAGCATACAAAAATATTCTAAAAAAATATATATTACGTTGGAATGAAAAATCGTAAAACGTAAAACGCTTAGGAATTATCACAGTGGTATCTTCTTGCGACAGCAGTTTTTAGGATTCATGCGGTCTTTTCTGTACGTCCGTAGCTCTTTACAAGCGTTTTTTTAGTGTTATACTGTCTTCATCGCTAGTAAAAAAAAATCTATAGACAAGTGCTATAGAAAGAAATATGACAAAACTGATGGAAGGAAGCGTGTATCCATGGCAAAAAAATATAACCCGGTTACGCCGGAACTGTTAAAAGATTTACGAAATGTATTAGGTGAAAAATACGTTAAGACTGATGATGATTATTTAACGGCTTATCAGACGGATGAAGAAGGAAATTCCCATTATTTCCACAAACCGGAAGTCGTTGTTTTTCCGGGTTCAACGGAAGAAGTTGCTGAAATTGTTAAATTAGCGAATAAATATTTGGTCCCTATTACACCGCGTTCTGCTGGTTCCGGTGTTGCCTGCGGTGCTATTCCGGTTTATCATGGCATTGTCGTTGAATTGGAACGGATGAATAAAATTCTTACGTTGGATGCTGACAACATGTATGCTGTTTGCCAGACCGGCGTTATTACTGGTGACTTACAGCGTGAAGCAGCGAAACATGGATTATTGTATGCCGGCGATCCATCCAGTGCAGATAGCAGCATGATTGGCGGCAATGTTGCTAATAATGCTGGTGGCAATAAAGCTGTTAAATACGGCACAACTCGTCATCAGATTTATAGTTTGAAAGTTGTTACGCCAACGGGTGAAATTTTGACAGCCGGTGCACGCTTGAAAAAGAGCTCAACTGGTCTTTGCTTGGAACAGCTTTTTGCTGGTTCTGAAGGAACCTTGGGTATTATTACGGAAGTTACTGTAAAACTTCGTCCAATGCCTCCGTATAATTTCAATATGGTTTGTGTCTTTAAAACAGATGAAGAAGCATTTGCATTGCCAAATAAAATTTTGAAAGCCGGCATCGATCCGACGAGTATTGAATTTATGGATAACGAAGCGTTAAAAATGACGTGTAAATTCTTGGACATGACAATGCCTCACGTCGACGATGGCTGTGATTACGTTATCGTTACGGTAGAATCCTTTAGCGAAGATGATTCGGACCGTAAAATGGAACAGCTTTGTGACTTGGCAGAAGCCAATGGTTCTATTGATGAATTTGAAGCAGATAAACGAATTTGGAAATTACGTAAGCAATTTGCTGAAGCAGCACGCGATGTCGATAAAATGTTCCAGACAGAAGACTTTGTCGTACCTTTGGATAAAATCCCGGATATTACCAAACAAATTCCGGAATTGCGGGAAAAATATGATTTATACTGCGTAACCGTTGCACATATCGGTGATGGCAATATTCATGTTCTTCCGTTAAATGCAAAAGGCTTATCACCGGAAGAATGGTTTGAAAAAATTAAAGCATTCCATCGTGATTTGTTCCCCCGTGTATACGCATTAGGTGGTAAGATGTCCGGCGAACATGGCATTGGATTTAAAAAATTAGAAGAATTTGCTCTTTGTACGCCAGAAACCGAATTGAATGTTATCAAGGCTATTAAAAAAGCTTTAGACCCCAATGATATTATGAATCCGGGCAAATTAGTCAATATAGATTAATACAATCATACAAAAAACAGCGATGCCATAGTATTACAGCATTGCTGTTTTTTTGTGTTTGCATATCTTTTTTTAGTATACCATGTGGCATAAAAATCAAAAATATTGTAAAATATAAAGACTAACATAGGTATCTTGTATATATAGTGGAATAGGTGATGGGATGAAATTTTACAGTCGATTGAAGTCTCTTCGGCAAGAAGCTAAATTATCACAGGCAGATGTGGCGAAGATACTGCAATGCTCTCAAGTAGGATATGGAATGTATGAGCTTGGGAAACGAAAAATATCCATAGAGAAAATGATTGTTTTGGCGAAGCTGTATCATGTATCCATGGATTATATAGTTGGTGTATCGGATAAAAGAAATCCAAATCAATCAGAAGACGTAGAATTATAGTGTGATTGTATGAAAAAATACCGTTTCTTTCTTTTATAGAAAGAAACGGTATTTTTAGTATACTTTTTTAGGGTTCTATAATAAATGTTGGGGTCTTGTGGACATCCGTATTCACAAGGCCCCTTATTTTATATAAAAT
>CALBLM010000277.1 GCA_937895695.1 uncultured Megasphaera sp. | reverse complement strand
CGAAAATGCTCATTTTGTTACAGCCCCTTTTTTGCGTTTTATGAAGAAGTAAGTAAATACTTTTAGAGTTGGTTGAAGATTGGGGCTGTAAAACTTGTTTGTAAAGCTATCGGCATTGCCAATGACAATAAAGACAACTACATATAAGTAGTCCACATCTGAGTGATACAATCCAGTTTGACTTAACTTAGCATGACAGTGATATAATAAAATAAATATATTTGATGAATAAAGGATGTGAGCATATGGTTGTGTGTCCTAAATGTGGTTCACAGATGGTTGCGCAAATTTTATATGGATTCTTGACATATGAAACTTTAAAAATATTGAGGCAGAGAAAATATATTTTCGGTGGATGTATACCAATTGATAATACGATTTATCCTGATTATGGATGTTTAGATTGTGGCTATCGATGGGCAAAAGAATTACTCCCAGCTACAAAAATTATAAAAATTAGATATAAAGTGATAGAAAATGGTCCGTGTACGTTTGATATGCGTTAAACATGGATATATGAGATATTCCCTCTATTATCTTTACCAAGGGCAGAATAGGCATTACAAATTTCGAGAAGAGAAAGCAGTAAGTCCTAAAAATGTGTATCAGCTAGCTGCCGAAATACAGAATATTCTTAGTACTTCATCACAGGAGATGTGTATCACAGTATGTGATGGCTGTAGTTACAACCTTCAGATTACCTATACAGATAAACAAAGGAAAGTATTAAATAGAGATGTTTATAGAGAAGTATTTGATTCTCTCATGGAAAAATTTATACATAACGTATTCAGTGAATAGGAGGATAAGACGTTGTATCTGTTAAATCACGACAATCCCGATCAAATCGAAGAGACTACGTTTGCAGAACTCGGTAAGAAGGAAAACTACATCGAAGAAATTCTCCGTAAGAATGTAAATATGGTCTGTGATGATGATGAATCCATGCTCATTGTAGGGCAACAGATTAAAAATGAAAAGAATGGACGGAGTGATTTGACTGCAATTGACGACGAGGGCAACATTGTTCTCATTGAAATCAAACGGGATAAGAAGGATATTGAACAACGGAAGGAAGCGTTTGAGTTTCAAGCCATTCGGTATGCGGCAAGTTGTGCAACGATAAAATCAACAGATGAACTTATTCAAAATGTTTTTGCACCATATGTGGAAAAACATAAGATAGAATTTCAAGGAAACAAAACGTTGACATCAACCGAAATCGCACAGAGGGTTCTTTCGGATTTTATCAAAGAAAATAACATAAAGACATTTAATGAACATCAAAAAATAGTATTAGTTGCTGCTGAATTTGATGAACAAACACTCTCAGCAGTAGCCTGGCTTAACAGTAATCAGGTTGATATTTCCTGTTATCAAGTAAAACCCTATAAGCTTGGTGTACAGGTTCTTCTTGATATGAAAAAAATTTTGCCGGTTCCGGAATTTGATGATTTTTATGTGAGTATTGCAAAACAAAAACCCCTGAATCGAAATAAAAAGAAAGACATCACCCGTCGTTCTCTTCCAAAGATCGATACGATGATATCATGGGGTGTAGTAAAACCAGGAACACAGCTCGTTGCCAAAGGAAAGACAGACGAAGCTATTCTTCAGGAAAATGGACAAGTCAAAGTTATGACTACAGGAACCATCCAGTCTCTGCAGCAATGGTTAAAGACGGTGTATGGTTGGTCTTCTGTAGAGACATATACTTTTGCGATTGATAAAACATCGGGAAAATCTTTATCTGATATTCGGGCAGACTATATGGAGAAAAATCAGTAGTAATACATAAACCGGCTTTAGTTCATACTTTGTGATGAAATTTCTTCTGTTTCTGTTCGAATTTAAGTAAAAAACATGCAGCAATTCTATCTCATTACTGCATGCCTGTTTTTTGTTTCGTATCTAGACGATGACTTATTATATGTTCTGTACCGCTTGTAATATATCTTTTGCCATATTATTTAAATTATAGGCAGAAGTCGTAATAATAGGGCAATCGTCTTCATTAGCCATGGATATGGCACGTTTAATTTCTTCTGTTTGTCCTTTATAGGTATGGACAATTAACATGTCAGATTCGGCAATTGCCAATGCTGGATCTCGCTGTCGCAGCAGCATGATGAGCTGCGGAAACCGGGTTGACACATATTGCTGCCATTCAATACTGCCGCCAATATAGCTGACGCGCCGACAATTGAGTACATTATCCAAATCTAGAGTATAATCATGTTGAGACATAAAGGATGGGATAGAAAGGTCTTCCTCTTGGTTGGCAGCTTGCTTCGTTTTCGTTACAGTATGCAGCTGTTTTTTCATTTTTTCTGAAGAGGAATCTGCTGCCTTTAAGGCATTCAATTCACCTCGCATAGCTAACATATCGTTGAGCTGCTGCGCAGCCTTGTCTTTTATGTTTTCTATATCGGCATCTTTTTTACGAAGCCGGGCTTCATAATTTTTTTTCTCTTTGGCTCGTTCTGAACGTTCGATCGTTAATTCATGCCGCAGCCGCTGTAATTCAGCTTGTACGGCTTTTCGATTATTGGATTCAATCCGAAGACGTAGCAGTTCTTCCTTCCAGGTAGCAATCTCTTCTTTTTCTTTGCGTAGCTGCTGTAATTCGGCGCGTTCTTTTTCGGTTAAATTGTTCGGTCCTGCTAAAACAGTAGTTGTGTCCGCTGCAATATCTTGTACCCATTCGCTATTCGATACAGCTAACAGATACATACCAAGGGCCAACGCAAATGTATGCTTTACTTCTTGTATCAGCTTATATTCCGGAGCGACGTCGACAATATCATCATCTTGTTTGATACTAACTAACTCAATAATTCCTTTATATTGAAAATCATACAGCTCCTGCGTAGTATGATATCGCTCAATGTGAATCGTTCCCATGTAGACTTCCTTTTGCAGCTGTGAAGTCCAAAGGTATGTATTGATAAACAGTCGTGTTGCTGTTTGTTCATACATACGAAATATCAAGCGACGCTGTGCATCTTGACTGCCTATGGTATGCGAAAATGTCAGCACACCGTCTGACAGCAGCGTCGAAGCTAATGCAGATACTTTATACCATTTTCCTAATATCTCAACCCGTTTTGTCTTGCGCAGTTCAGCTGGCCCGCAAGACATCGTTTGTTCAAAATAGGGGTCGTTAAAGAGAATATCTTTCGGCCTCAATATATTCATAGGTTATCATCCTTTCTGTTCTTGCCTTTGTATTATACCATGATTTTGCAATCGTTACGTCAGTTTCTTTTTTAGATATTGTCATATCTTTCAATGAAAAGGGCTTGCAATATCTGATAACTTGCTATATAATATGGCAGTGAAATAAATTAAATATAATTCCATCAAGAGCTGGGGAGGGATTGGCCCGATGAGACAGCAGCAACCTTCAAGAAATGAAAGGTGCTAAATCCAACAGTATGTACTGGAAGATGGGTAAACATGGACCCCTCTTTGCAAGAGGGATTTTTTTTTGAGGAGGATATTCATGGCTAAAAATCACGAATTTTTTACGTCAGAATCTGTAACTGAAGGCCATCCCGATAAAATGGCGGATCAGATTTCAGATAGCATTTTAGATGCAATTTTAGCAAAGGATAAAAATGCCCGCGTTGCTTGCGAAACATTAGTAACAACCGGTATGGTTCACGTTGTCGGTGAAATATCTACAAATTGTTATGTCGATATTCCCCACATTGTTCGCGAAACAATCCGCGGTATTGGTTATACACGCGCAAAATATGGTTTTGACTGCGATACATGCGGTGTTCTAGTATCCTTAGACGAACAATCTCCGGATATTGCTATGGGCGTTGATGATGCCTTGGAAAAGAAAGAAGGCAAAGAAGATAAATTTGATACCATTGGTGCTGGTGACCAGGGTATGATGTTTGGCTATGCTACGAATGAAACGGATGACTATATGCCGCTTCCGATTTCGTTAGCCCATCGCTTAGCACGCCGTTTGGCAAAAGTTCGTAAAGACGGTACGTTGTCTTACCTCCGTCCGGATGGTAAAACACAGGTTACTGTTGAATATGAAGACGGCAAACCGGTTCGTATTGACACCATTGTTATTTCCGCACAACATAGCCCAGAAGTAACGCGTGAACAAATCGAAAAAGATTTGCTCGAATATGTGATCAAACCAGAACTTCCGGAAGGCTTATTCGATGATAAAACAAAATTATTTATCAACCCGACTGGCCGATTCGTTATTGGTGGTCCGCAAGGAGATTCCGGCTTAACAGGCCGTAAAATCATCGTTGATACCTATGGTGGCATGGCTCGTCATGGCGGTGGGGCATTCTCCGGTAAAGATCCTACAAAAGTAGACCGTTCTGCAGCTTATGCAGCTCGTTATGTCGCTAAGAATATCGTTGCTGCCGGCTTGGTTGATAAATGCGAAATTCAGTTGGCCTATGCAATTGGTGTTGCTCATCCTGTTTCTATTCATGTTGAAACATTTGGCACAGGCAAAGTTGCAAACGAAAAGATTGTTGATTTAATTCGCAAACATTTCGACCTTCGTCCGGCTGGTATTATTGAAATGCTCGATTTGCAGCGTCCAATTTATAAACAGACTGCTGCATATGGTCATTTCGGCCGCAACGATCTCAATCTTCCTTGGGAACAAACCAATAAAGCCGATGTTCTTCGCAAAGAAGCTGGTTTATAATCATCATTGGCATCCAGTAATTGAATATGATACAATGTATAGGGACTTGCTTGGCAAGTCCCTATATTTATTTCCGTACATATAGGAGTTTAGCATGATTGCAGAAATTATCATTAATACAACAGCCAAACGACTCCAACAGACGTTTACCTATGCTATTCCTCAAGAGATGAACGTACACGTTGGCAGTCGAGTATTGGTTCCGTTTGGACGGCGACAAGAAGAAGGTATGGTCATTGCCGTTCATGAGGGAAACGGCGAACATCTTTCGTTTACGATAAAACCGATTGTCGCTGTTTTATCTGTACAAAATGGGTTCCAAGAAGAAATGATTCAAACTGCCTTTTGGATTTGTTCGTATTATCTTTGCAATCTTTCAGATGCATTACGCCTATTTATGATAGAGAAAAAGGGCATTATTGCTGAAGAATATTATATCCCCGGTCAAACGCATTCCGTAACACCGGAAGAACAAACAGTATTGTCATATATACAAGAGCATGGCCGCGTTTTGAAACGCACGCTACAGAGAATGTTTTCTTCATCATGTATCGAACAGTTGCTTGCCAATGGATGCATTCGCATCGAACGGTCATGGAAAAATAAACTGGCAGATAAAACAGAAAAGTGGCTGCAATTTCAATCTGATGATACAGAGAATGTATTAGCCCATCGGCACCGGCAAAAACAATTATTGCAGGATATCAAACAAGCAGGCGAGATTTCGTATCAAGAACTGATTCAAAAAGGCTACAGTTCTTCTGTCATTCGTAATTTAAGCACTGCCGGTTTCGTACAAATCATCGAAAAAACACGCCGTACAGCGAATTTACTGCAAACACTTCCAGAAGATACCCCAGTCGTACTGACAGCAGAACAGCAAGCTGCTATTACAGCCGTTCGGCAAGATACTCAGGGAGATACGTATGTGCTGCATGGAGTGACTGGCAGTGGTAAAACTGAAGTGTATATGCGGCTGGCAGCAGATGTACTCAAACAAGGAAAGCAAGTTTTTGTGTTAGTACCGGAAATTGCACTGACCGGTCAGATTGTTCGGCGTTTTATCCGACGTTTTGGGGCCGATGTTGTTGTCATGCACAGTCAGCTTTCTAAAGGAGAACGGCAAAATAATTGGCTTCGCATGCTTCACGGCGAAAGTCATATTTGTATTGGCGCACGCTCGGCTGTATTTACAGCTGCTTCATCTATCGGTCTTATGATTGTCGACGAATCTCACGATATGTCCTATAAACAAGATGAATCACCACGTTATCATGCCGTGGAAGTAGCACGTAAACGAGCTGCATACTATCATTGTCCTGTGATTTTAGGCAGCGCTACGCCGTCTATTGCCGACTATTATAGAGCAAAACAGGGGATGTACCATCTGCTAGAATTAAAAAAACGAGTTCACAATCGACCGTTGCCGCAGGTAACGGTCGTAGACATGCGTGATGAACTCGCTCGTGGTAATTATCGCGTCCTTTCAGATACCATGCTGGACTTATTAGAAAAAACACTGGCAGCGAAGCAACAGGCCATTATTTTATTAAACCGCCGCGGTTTTTCTACCTTTGTCATGTGCCGTAAATGTGGGTATGTCGTCAAATGTGATACGTGTGATGTACCTATGGTATATCATAAACAGTTGTCCAAGTTAAAATGTCATTATTGCGATGCTGAAAAACCGATTCCGACAGTTTGCCCTTCTTGCGGTAGTAAATATATTAAATTTTTTGGAACCGGTACAGAAAAAGTAGAAGAACAACTGCATGAGCTATTGCCAACGGCTCGTATTGTCCGTTTAGATCAAGATACAACAAGCCGAAAAAACAGTGGCGATCAGATTATAGAGAGTTTTCGCCACCATGAATATGACATTTTGCTCGGTACGCAAATGGTTGCTAAAGGACATGATTTTGCCAATGTGCGAACTGTAGGTATTTTAGCAGCCGATAGTTTACTGAATCTACCAACCTATTGGGCTAGTGAACGGACTTTCCAATTGCTGACACAGGCTGCCGGCCGAGCCGGACGCGGCGATATTCCCGGCGAAGTCATCATGCAGACCTATGCACCGGAACATTATGTCATTCAATATGCAGCAAAACAAGATTACCCGTCCTTTTATCAGCAAGAAATCGAATTTCGCGAAGCCTTTTTATATCCGCCCTTTCATCAGATGATAAAGCTCATTATTACTGATGAAAATGAAACCTTGCTTTGGCAAAAGGGTAATGATATTGCCCAAGCGTTACTGCGTTGGAAGGCAGTACAACAATCACCGATTGAAATAACGGGACCTTACGTAGATATTATAAAGAAAATACGAAATAAATATCGTATTATTATTCTAATTAAAGGCACCGAGGTAACGGCGGTAAAACAGTATATTCGTCAAGAACCGTTATGTTGGCAAACTGGCGTTATTATTGATGTTGATCCGGCATTTTAGCTATCTTTCTATGCCTTGGCAGTGGTGAAAATGTTGAATATGGTATATAATGAAATGATGAATTGAATTACATACTAGAATCTATGAGGTGAAAGCATGTCTGTTTTAAAAATTATAGAAGCTGGCGCACCGATTTTAAAAGAAACGGCTAAACCAGTCGGTCATATTACAAAACATACGAAAAAACTGTTGGATGATATGGCGGAAACAATGTACGCTGCTGAAGGCGTCGGATTAGCAGCCCCGCAAATTAATCAATCTTTAAAACTAGTCGTATTGGATGACGGCAATGGCTTAATAGAGTTGATTAATCCTGAAATATTGGAACATTCAGAAGAAACGGAAATGGGCGTAGAAGGCTGCCTCAGCGTTCCCGGCTATTACGGAAATGTCAGCCGGTATAAAAAGATAAAAGTGCGTGCCTTAAATCGCCATGGCAAAACGGTTATCTATGAACCAGAAGATTTTTTAGCACGTATTTTTCAGCATGAAATTGACCATTTATATGGAAAATTATTTATTGAAAAAGCAGAAAATTTACGGAGAGTAGACGAATGAAACCATTACGAATTGTCTTTATGGGCACGCCTGATTTTTCAGTTCCTTCCTTGCAGCGGTTATATGATACCGGATACGATATAGCGGCTGTATATACACAGCCTGATAAACAACGAGGACGGGGCAAGAAAGTAACGTATTCTGCCGTAAAAGAACGAGCACTTGCATTACATCTGCCTGTAATACAACCGAACAGTATGCGGGATGAAACGGTAATTGCCGAATTGGCCTCGTATCATCCGGATGTGATTATTGTTATTGCGTACGGCAAGATTTTGCCGAAAGAAGTTTTAGATATTCCGCAATATGGTTGTTTAAATGTACATGGTTCTTTACTTCCTAAATACCGCGGTGCTGCCCCAATCCAATATGCCATTAAAAATGGCGAAAAAACAAGTGGCGTTACAATTATGTTGCTGGATGAAGGGATGGATACGGGAGCTGTTTTAAAAAAAGCAGAAATCCCTTTGGATGCCAAAGAAACAACAGGTACGTTATTTGATAAATTATCTGTCTTAGGCGCCGATACATTATGCAATGTCTTAGCGCATATTGAAAAATATGAAAAACAAGCTCAGCCGCAAGACGAACAACAAGCCACATACACAGCTAAAATAGACAAGGAGCTGGCACATATTGACTGGGCTCAAGATGCCGTTGTCATTGAACGGTTGATTCGTACGTTGGATCCCCATCCCGGAGCTTATACGATGTGGGATGGCAAGCGGCTTAAAATTTGGTCTGCTGAGTTAGTAGCAGGTATGCAAGAACCTGCCGGTACGATTATCAGCGTTTCAAAAAAACAATTTACTGTACAAACCGGCAACGGGGCTTTATGTATTCGTGAAGTACAGCCTGAAAGTCGCAAACGTATGGCTGTCGCTCAATTTTTACAAGGTTCAACCCTAGCAGTAGGGGATACGCTGTAAGGAGTGATGATGCCGTGCAATCCGATATTCGGCAAACCATTCTTTTTATGAGCATCAGTGGGATAGCTGCAGCACTCATTGCAGCTGTCCTGTTTTTATGCTATATATTGATAAAACCAGGAATACTTATGTATGGTCCCGTATACAGTACGATGTTGTTGCAGGCCGTCGTATATATCTGTATTGTTGGAAATAGCATCTTATATGTCGGTACGTTGGTATATCTATATATCCCTGGCATGACAACA
>CALBLM010000276.1 GCA_937895695.1 uncultured Megasphaera sp. | reverse complement strand
AACAAAGCAATGACTATATTGTTTTAGAAAAAAACATTAAACCAATTCTCAAAAAAGCAAATGAAACACTGCAAATTGTCGATGACCAAAAACTCCGCAGTCAAAAAAAGAAAAATGAGTTTATCCGATATTGCGAAAAGACATTGCAAAATGAAAAAATGCGCCGTCATATCGTTGACGGCATCCGCAGTAAAGAAACATACAAGGAATTTCTCACATGGAAGCAAAAAAGTACGGACGACATGCAAAAAATCATTACCATTTGTGAATCAGAACGAAAAGAACACTATACGCACATTGAACATATGATATCCTTTATGGCTTCCCATTTGCAGGAAATCTGCAAAGGTCTCGTGGAAATTGCGGCTAAAACCCGCATTAAAGTAAACACAGGAACCAAACAAATCTATTCTGTCTATGTACCGGAATGGAAAGATTCTGAAAATCGCATTGCAATCAGAGAATACCTCAATTCAATTACAGATAGGCTGGAATCCGCTGAATATAAAGATGAATCCGGCAGGGAAGACACCAAAAAAATTCGTCAGGCATTGGAAAAATTTTTGCGGACCCAACAAATTCTCAGCCGTATTTTGGGCAGCAACACCATCAAGGTCAAGTGCCGCAAAGCCACAAGTGCCGAACTGTTTGCTGATCGTCCGTATAGTTGGGAAGCATCCAATAAGTGGTCCGGCGGCGAAATGTGGAGCAAAAATATGGCTCTTTTCCTGGGATGTTTAAATTATTTGGCAGAAAAACGCTGTCATATAAAAAAAGCCGCGTATAACACGCGTGTTGTCATCGCTGACAATCCTTTTGGCAAAGCATCCAGTGACCATATTCTCGATCCCGTATTTTTTATTGCCCAGCAATTAGGTTTTCAGATTATTGCGCTGACAGCACATGAAGACGGAAATTTTATCCGCAAATACTTCCCAGTCGTTTACAGCTGCCGTTTTGCCAATCTTGCCAACGATAAAGGGAAAGTATTACAACCTGAAAAAGAAATTCGAACCGCTTTCTTTGAAGAACACCATCCCGAAAGTCTCGCCCGCCTCAATGAATATGAAGAAATAGGATTATTCGAATAAAAAATAAAAAACAGTACTCACAGAAAGAATCCGCCTATCAAACCAATAGCATACCATCCAACTCATAAGGTCTCGGCATATCCCGAGGCCTTTCTTAGTTGACAAATTACTTTCTCCGATTTATAATTGACATATGTCAATTATAAGCGTGCGCGATTTTTACGAAAGGAATGGTTATTATGAAAATAGCTGTTACATACGAAAAGGGACAAATTTTTCAGCATTTTGGTCATACGGCACAGTTTAAAGTATACGACGTAGAAAATGGAGCGATTACGACCGCTACTGTCATTGATACAGAAGGAAGTGGCCATGGGGCATTAGCCGGTTTTTTACAAAAACACGGCGTAGATACGTTAATTTGCGGTGGTATTGGCGGTGGCGCACAAGCAGCACTAGCAAACGCAGGAATTACCTTATACGGTGGCGTTCAAGGCTATGCCGATGATGCCGTAAAAGCATTGCTTTCCGGTAATTTACAATATAACCCCGACGTACATTGCTCTCATCATGAGCACAAACAAGAAAATGGTATACATACCTGTGGTTCTCATGGTTGCGTAAAACATGATTAACAAGTCTTATGTTTTTCCTTCTTCACTGTATGCGCTATATTCCTTTATTATATTGATATTTCGATATATTCTTTACAATAAAACTATAGTATAATAAGAGGTGTAAGGAGGGGATACAAATGAAAGAAATTACAGCATTCTACCTGTATGGTTGCCCATATTGCCAAAAGGCAAAACAAGCTGTTGCCGAATTAATTCAGGAACATCCTGCTTATAGTAATATTCCTATTCACTGGTATGAAGAATCAGAACATCCGGAACTGGTAAAAACGCATCCCTATTACTATGCGCCATCTATGTTCATCGGACAAGAAAAAGTATATGAAGCACAGCCAGGACAAACATATGATGAAATCAAAGGTTTTACCAAACGTGTATTCGATAAAGCTGCTGAATAAAAATTATATATGTCTTACCCATTGTACAAAATAAGGAGGTTATATAGCCTCCTTATTTTATTGTATACAGAGATATGCTAATAAATACCTTTAACAAATACTATCTAAGCATCTAAAAGTTTACTAAATTTGTATTGTTTCGGGATATACTCTATGATATAATATGATTAAATAATAATAATTATCCATTAATATTGAGGGAGGGATACATATGAGATTAGGCCAGGGAACAGTAGAAAAAATTATGAGCAATGGCCTCGCAAAAATACGCGTAAACCAAGACCATTTATACGTCGCTTGCAGTGCTTGTTTTGGGGCAGAACGTGTTTTTATCACTGCATATAATCCAATCGGCGCACAAGAAGGGCAAGACGTGCAGTATGAAGTACAAGATAATCATTTAATCATGAGTTCTTTTATTTGCTTCATCATACCATTATTGCTCATCATCATAGGTGCCGCTTTGGGATACGTAGTCGGCACATCAATATATACTGCTATCATAGGCGGTATAGTGGGTACATTATTAGGAGCTACTACCATTAAAAAATATGATACTACCTTAGGAAAAACAATAGATACTAACGCAACAATTACTGCCATTTTACCATCAGAATGACAAGCACTCCCTACGATAGGTTCATCTATATATACGGTGATGGGGTATATTAAATATTTGCATAGGTATATGCTTGCTGTATATTTCACATAACAATGCTTCGTGAAATCCCTAAAATATAAAAAATCATATTAAAACAACTCCCACTACGTAATACTAGTGGGAGTTGTTTTAGTTAAAAACTATTTTATTTTTATTTAAAATACGATACGCCAGATTTGAAAATAGGCTGGAATTTATTTCCTGAAATATTTTCAAATACATCATCTGAACTGAAACGTTCTGTATGCCCCATTTTACCAAGAACTCGTCCATCAGGGCTCGTAATCCCTTCTACTGCCATAATAGACTGATTTGGGTTGTAAGTACTATCATACGTTGCATTGCCTTCAAGATCTACATATTGTGTAGCAATTTGTCCTTTCGCTGCCAATTCACGAATTTGCTGCGGTGTTGCAACAAATCGTCCTTCGCCGTGTGAAATAGCAATCGCATGTACATCCCCTGCTTGAACATTGCTAAACCATGGACTCATAACAGATACGACTTTCGTATTTACCATACGTGACAAATGACGACCAATTGTATTGTATGTCAGTGTCGGGCTATCTGCACGGAGAGGTTGAATATGTCCGTATGGCAGAAGTCCCAGTTTGATGAGAGCCTGGAAGCCATTACAAATACCAAGTGCCAAGCCATCCCGCTGATACAGCAAGTTTTCTAACGCTTCCGACAATGCCGGGCTGCGGAAGAGCGTTGCAATAAATTTACCGGAACCTTCCGGTTCATCGCCGGCACTAAAACCGCCTGGGAACATAATAATCTGGGCCTGCGCAATACGTTTTGCCATTTCATCAATCGATTCAGCTAAGTCTTGCGGCGTATTGTTACGCAGTACCATAACATCGGTTACAGCACCAGCTTGTTCAAAAGCTGCTGCTGAATCATATTCGCAGTTCGTACCAGGGCATACCGGAATGAATACGCGTGGTTTGCCAAAGGATTCACTGCGTTTCGGACCATATGTTGTAAAGAGCGGAAGAGCTGCATCTCCCTCAGCACTGGCACTTTGAATTGGAAATACCTTGCTAAGCGGTTCTTCCCAAACTTTCTGCAATTTTGCCAAAGAAATCTTCGCACCTTTGACTTCCATTGCCTGCGATGCATTTGTGGCACCAACACGGAATATATGAGCGCGTTTTTCCCATTCAACAGCAACTACTTCTTCAACTTCCACAAGGATAGAACCATAGCGAAGATCAAAAAGATCTTGTGCTGTAAATGCATCATCAACAGTAACCCCTATGCGGTTACCAAAAGCCATTTGCGCTATTGCTGCCGCTGTGCCACCTTGACCTACGGCATACATGGCTTTAATTTTTCCGTTGAGAACAGCCTGATGCAAGAAATCACAATTTGCCTTGAACACATCAAAGTCAGGCATATTTTCCGCATCACGCGGCAAATCAAATAAAAGGACAGCATGACCGGCTTGTTTAAATTCCGGCGAAATGATATTTCGCGTGTGTTCAGGAACAATAGCAAAAGAAACGAGTGTTGGCGGGACCGTAAGGTTTTCAAAGGTACCGCTCATACTGTCTTTACCACCAATAGCTGCTACTTCCATCTGCTGCTGTGCTACATATGCACCGAGCAAAGCACTGACTGGCTGACCCCAAGCTTTTTCATTTGTACCGAGGCTTTGGAAAAATTCTTGCATCGTCAAATATACTTTCTTACGATCACCGCCAAGAGCTACCAATTTGGCAATAGATTGAATAACGGCATATAATGCACCATGGAATGGGCTCCAAATCGCTAAATCCGGATCATATCCATGGGTAAAGATACTTGCCGTCGTTGTATTGCCATGGGTAACAGGAATCTTAGCAACCATGCCTTCCACTGGCGTTTTTTGATATTTCCCGCCAAAAGGCATCAGAACCGTACGTGCACCAATCGTGCTATCAAACCGTTCTGCCAATCCCTGTTCTGAAGCAATATTCAAGGTTCCCATCGTATCCAGCCAAGTCTTTTCGATATCCGTAACAACTGGTGCTTTGAAGAAATCTTTATTTTCCGGTGCTGTAACGACAGCTTTGCGATGCTGTGTTACACCATTTGTATCGAGAAAAGCGCGGGTAATGTTGACAACATTTTGATTGCGCCAATGCATGACCAGCCGCTTCGTATCTGTTGCAACAGCGACAATCGTAGCTTCCAGATTTTCTTCTGCTGCATACTTCATAAATTCATCGACATGTTCCGGTGCTACCACGACAGCCATACGTTCCTGGGATTCAGAAATTGCCAATTCTGTGCCATCAAGGCCTTCGTATTTCTTAGGTACTTTATCGAGATTAATATCAAGACCATCCGTTAATTCACCAATCGCAACGGATACGCCGCCTGCACCAAAGTCATTACACCGTTTAATAAGAACCGTAACTTCATGGCGACGGAATAATCGCTGAATTTTACGTTCTGTCAGGGCATTGCCCTTTTGTACTTCAGCACCGCAGGTTTCCAATGATTCTACAGTGTGTTTCTTAGACGAACCAGTTGCACCGCCGCAACCATCTCGCCCTGTTTTCCCGCCGAGAAGAATGATAATGTCGCCGGGAACCGGTTCTTCACGAACGACGTTATTACGAGGAGCTGCACCGAGAACTGCACCAATTTCCATACGTTTAGCAATAAAGCCTTGATTATAGTATTCTTTGACTTCACCAGTAGCCAAACCAATCTGATTCCCGTAAGAACTGTATCCTTTGGCTGCACCTGTTGTCAAAATCCGCTGCGGCAATTTGCCTGTCAATGTATCTTTAATAGACTGCCGTGGGTCGCCGGCACCGGTTACACGCATTGCCTGATATACGTAAGAACGACCGCTCAATGGGTCACGAATGCAGCCGCCGAGGCAGGTTGCCGCACCGCCGAACGGTTCAATTTCCGTCGGATGGTTATGCGTTTCATTTTTAAAAAGCAAAAGCCATTCTTCTTCAACACCATCGATGTCAACAGGAATGATGATCGTGCAGGCATTAATTTCTTCCGATTCATCCAAATTCTGCAATTTACCGGCTGCTTTTAATTCTTTGACAGCAATGGTAGCCATATCCATCAAGGTCTGCGGCTTTTTGCGGTTTAAATTTTCACGCGTCGTTTGATATGCTTCATAGGCACGTTGAATCGGTGCTGTAAATTTTCCGTTTTCAAATGAAATATCTGTCAATTCCGTCATAAAGGTCGTATGACGGCAATGGTCAGACCAATAGGTATCGATAACCCGAATTTCTGTAATAGTCGGGTCACGTTTTTCTTCATTATGGAAGTATTCCTGGCAGAATTTCAAATCTTCAAAACTCATTGCCAGCCCCATGTGTGCAGACAATTCTTTGAGGGATTCATCATCCATCGTATCAAAATTTTTAACAGTCGGTACATCTGCCGGCTGTTCCCAAGGCATTTCCAGTGTCGTTACCGGATCCAGCGAAGCTTCACGTGCTTCTACGGGGTTAATGCAGTAATGCTTGATAGCTGCTATATCATCAGCAGACAAAGTACCAGATAGCACAATAACCTGAGCCGTACGGACAGGGCTGTCGTTTTTCATCGTCAGCATCTGCAGGCACTGCATCGCAGAATCAGCACGCTGGTCATACTGACCGGGCAAATATTCAATCGCCAATACAGTATCACCAGCCTGGGACGGCAGTTCATCATATACGGCGTCAACGGGCGGTTCAGAAAAAATCATATTTTTAGCCGCTTCAAAAGCCGCATCATCTAAGCCGCCTACGTCATAACGGTGATAGATTTTAATATTTGTTAACCCTTTGATCAACAAATTTTCCTGTAAATCTGCAAGCATTCTCTTCGCTTCATCAGCAAAGAAATCTTTTTTGGCAACATACAAACGTCGAATAGACTGCATGTCATGACCTCCCTAATCAAGATATATACCTAATTGTTATACAATTCTAGTATACCTGTTTTAATCCCATAAGTAAATTAATTTTTCTCTTTTGCATCTTTTTGTATTTCCTATTGTATCTATTCGTATATTTCGGATTCTATAACGAATAAGGTTAATACTACTTCAAATATCTCCAAACAGTAAAATTGCCATTATTTTACATGGTATTTACCCCAATCATACATAATGCCCAAAATACATCCGTATGATAAAAATATAATTGTGTAAAAAGAAAGGAAGAAAAAATGAAAACTACTTATCACTTTTCAACATGGCGTAAAGTGGCTGCTGCTTTCGTACTAACCGGTTTCTTAACAGGTATGTCTGTGA
>CALBLM010000275.1 GCA_937895695.1 uncultured Megasphaera sp. | reverse complement strand
CGGTAAATCGTCGATACGTTGATCGTTGTTCCTTGATATTGCAAGGCTTGATAAATATCATCCGGCGTCAACACACCGGCTTTGGCCAGCAGTAAATGAAGTACAGCACTGCGGGCCTTTGTTTTTTTCAATCCATACCGATGTAAATGTTCTCCTAAATCTTGTATTTCATTCATGAGCTTATCTACCTCCGCCAGTTGTTACTTCTTTGTAGAAAATGACTACTAAAAGCATGACAACCGATATAATAGCCGTAATGCCGCCAGGCGCAGCATCTACCCAAAACGAAATAAATAGACTGATAATAATATCCAAAAAGCCAAATAATACGGAGAATTCCAAGGTACGGCGGAATCCTTTTTGTAACTGCAGTGCCGTCGCTACAGGCAGGGCAATCAATGAACTAATGACCAGTATACCGACAATGCGAATGGCTACAGAAATCGTTGCAGCTACCAAAATGGCAAAAATATAATTAATCAGTTTCGTTTTTACGCCGGCAATTTGGGCACCATCTTCATCAAAGGTCAGCATGACCAACTGGGGATACAATTTGATAATCGTCAACAGCGAAATAATACTCAATGCAACAACAGACCATACATCTTCTTTCGTCACAGTCAGCATACTACCAAATAAAAAGGATTCGACATTGGCATGCACAAGGCCGGCACTCATAATGGTAATCGCAATGCCGACAGATAATGCTAAAATAATGACTAAAATAAGTTCGGCATACCGGCGAAATCGCTGTCGTAATACTTCAATTAATACCCCAAATACAGATGTCAAGCCAAAGGCACTTAAAATCGGATTGATATCCAGTAATAAGCCGACAGCAACACCGGCCAATGACGCATGGGCCAAGACATCACCAATCATCGAATACCGCCGCAATACTAAAAACATACCAATCAGCGGGCAGACAATCGAAATCAAAACGGCAACGATAAATGCATTTTGTATAAATGCATATTCAAACATTAAACCTCATCTCCCATCGTATCCGATACGTATTCTTGAATATATTCCTTCGGTGAGCAAAAATGGCCGTGACCTCCGACAACATGAAACATCTTCGTCGAATTATGGATGGCAAATTTCAAGTTGTGTTCTACTGTAAGAACGGTTACGCCATGCTGTTGATTTAAATTTTTGATAAAGGAATATAATTCCATTTGACTTTTAACATCAATCCCCGTAGATGGTTCATCAAAAATAAGTAAATCTGGATGTCCCATTAACGCCCGGGCAATCAGTACTTTTTGACATTGACCGCCAGACAGGTTGCCAATCAGGGCATCTTTTAAGTGATATACATTCATCTGTTCCAAGGCTTTGCGAATGCATTCCGTATCGTTAAATCCTAAAATATGCCGTTGGCAATTCAACACTTCATATACTGTAATAGGAAATTGATTGAGCGTATCAAATCGCTGGGGCACATAAGCCGTATGTTGGAACGTATTGGTAATCGTTCCGGTACTGGGTGACAATAATCCTAAAATCAATTTAATCAGCGTACTTTTACCACTGCCATTTTCACCAACAATAGAAATATAGTCACCATCGGCAATCTGCATATGAATATCCTGTAATAAATAGGGCCCATGTTCATATGCAAAAGAAACATGATCTAATTGTATCATAGCCGTTTCTCCTTATTATAGATATATATAGACAACACTCGTATTATACCATTTCCAAAAGTAAATGCAAGGCATTTGCATTTATTGACAAATATTTGTATCAGTGCTATCATATCACCTGTACTTTTAATGCAAAGCATTTGCATTTAGAGTAAAATTAGGAAAGGAGAAGGTACAATGAAAAAATGGTTTTCTTTTTTGTGCTGCCTAATGCTGGCAATAACAGTATTAACCGGCTGCGGTCCGACAGCACCGGCAACTAAAGACAATGGTAAGCTAAACGTAGCTGTTTCTTTCAATGCGATGAAAGAATTTACACAAGCTGTAGGAAAAGACAAAATCAATATTACGACGATTATTCCGGATGGAACAGAACCACATGACTTTCAGCCTACAACGAACAACATGAAAGAACTGCAGCAAGCCAATGTGTTTATCTATAATGGATTTGGCATGGAACCATGGGCTGAAAAAACATTAAAAGCCTTAGATAAAAAAGACTTAGTTGCCGTCAATGCATCCCAAGGCATTGATCCTATCGTTCTTACCGATAAAAAAGAACGAAAAGAACATGGCAATTACGATCCCCATTGTTTCCTTAGCTTAGTCAATGCGCAAATCGAAGTCAAAAACATTGCCGACGCTTTAGCGAAAGCCGATCCGAAAAATGCTGATTTTTATCAAAAAAATGCGACAGACTACAACGCACAACTCCAACAGCTCTATACGGAATATAAAGCCAAATTCCAAACAGTTCCAAATAAACAATTTGTTACGGGCCATGCTGCCTTTGGATATTTGTGCCGTGATTTCGGGCTGACACAAAACAGCGTAGAATCTGTATTTGCTGATGGTGAACCGACAACCCAGCAATTAGCTAACCTCGTGGAATATTGTAAAGCACACCATGTAAAAACAATTTTCACAGAAGACATGGTTAGTCCCAAAACATCACAAACCTTAGCAAATGAAGTCGGTGCTTCCGTCAAAACCATTCATACCATGGAAAGCGGCGAAGGTTCTGCTTCCTATATCGATCGTATGAAAGAAGATTTAGACGAAATATATACAAGCTTACAATAAAAGAGGGATGATCTTGACTCGTCGTGAATTTCTTAAGCTGTCTTTTGCTGCATTGACAGCCTTATCTACAGCACCGGTTTTGCCGGTACTTGCCAGTGAAAATACCAAACACATTATATCGCAGCCGTCGATTCAAGAAACCCATCTTGCCTTTTCTGAAACGCTTATTCCCAGAAAGATAACCAATCTTTTGATTTTGCATCATGTCGGAGGAACCAATCGCGAAGTTTCAGCTTCAGAAATTCATCAATGGCATTTGCAGAATGGTTGGGCCGGTATTGGGTATCACTACATCATTCATAAAGATGGCCGTATTGAACAAGGACGGCCAGAAGGCACAATCGGCGCTCATTGTTACGGATACAACCAAACTTCTATTGGTATTGTATCGGTTGGTAATTTCGATGTCGCTTGGCCTACAAAACAACAACTATCCAGTGCGACACACTTAGTAGCTTACTTATGCCAGCGTTATCATATTCAACCTTCTACATCTACCATTGTTGGCCATCGCGATTTAAATTCTACAGACTGTCCAGGACAACACTACTATAATTATTTGCCAACGCTCCGACAAGATGTCATCAAAAAATTGTAATCAGAAGGGTAATACAAATCAATTAACACTACGTATGTTGTATCAAAAAAGGGGGTGTGAAGAAATGAAAAATCATTTCTTCACACCTCGCTTTTTTTATGCCTCTATGGTTCCATCAACAAAATCTAAGGGAAAAAGGGTACACTTCCCCCTTTCCCCCCAAAATCAGCTTTTTAAAATTAAACTGCTATGTTCATATGTGCTTGCTGTTTTCTATGGTATTTGTACAGGTTAAAACCAATAGAAACCAGGAAAACTTCCATTTTCACTGAATCCAGGCCTCTTCGGACAATCCGGTCATACCCCCGGTTATTTTTTATGACCCCGAAAGCACCTTCTGCCTGTATCGCGCGGTTCCGTCTCAGAAGAAATCCGCGGGTATCTGTCAGCCGTTCTTTAACCTCATTATGGAATTTCGTGAGTTCCCGATTCAGGCTGATCCGTTTGTTACGCGGAGTCTTCTTGCATCGTTCTGCATAGGGACAACCGCTGCAGTCTTCACATTCATAAATCTCTTCCTGGCGACCATATTTGTTGCCTCGGATATTTCTT